>CAMCYT010000043.1 GCA_945885485.1 Prosthecobacter debontii | reverse complement strand
CGAAGGTACAGGTGGAATGTTTGAAAATGTTTTACGATGAGATGGTGAATTTACGGAAAGAGTTTTCCGATGGGCCACAAGCGCATTTTTTCCGTCAGCCGGTGTTTCACATCATGGTATTGTTTGTGGACGAGGTAGAGAGTATCGCTCGTCAACTCAAGCGTGGTCAGGAAACGTTGGAACACAATGCCGAGGTCAGACAATCCGGAATCGGTGTGTTAGAAGAGGAGCGTGCGACGGATTTTGATCCTGATTTAGCTCGGAACCGTTATCGGACTTTCAAAGAGAAGACTTACGATGCATTGGTCTCGCTAAAACAAATTTTCCATTACCATTTTATCAATGCGCAGGCACCGATCCAAGTGGTGCAGCAAAACATTATCCGCGAGTTGGAATATCAGAGTTCATTGGAACTTGATCCGAGGACATACGATACGTTGCGTCACATTCCGTTAGCGGATGAGATCGTGATTAAAGCGCGGCAGGAACTGGTGAATCGCCTGGATAGCTATCAAGTGGAGCATGCGGAAACGTTTCAAAAGGTTGTGGATTTCATCCAAGAGAAGATGATGCCGGTGATCAAACGATACGCGGTGACGGGTCGCGCGACAGTGAACACTGAAGACGTGCTTTTCCAAAATCCGGTTGCGATAGCGATCCTGATCGATGTGTATTCGGAGCGCGGATTTCAAGCGATGGTGGATATTCATCGTCTGGAAATCCCAGAGAAAGTGGATTTGCAAACCGGAATTATCACGACGCGAGAGAAGAAAGTGTATCGGATGACGATCTTTTTCACGGGTTCGAAGATCAGACGTGGATAAGGCGCGGATGACGTAATTCCTCCCTCATGTAGAAAAATGCACGCAACCATCTTCCACTTTAATCATATGGAGTAACGATCGCCCGTATCGTGATAATGCGCTGGATTTGATGTGAATTGCTGGCTAGCTTCCTTTTTTAACCAATCTGAAACCGTGCAAATCCTCATCCGCAATATTGATCGTAAACTCACTCAACCAGAGATTGTTTGTTTGTTTAGAAAGTATGGGAGAGTGACTTCCTGTGTGATTGTCAAAGATGAAAAGACGGGTGAATCCAAAGGATTTGGATTTGCTGATATGCCGAAGCTGGATGAAGCGACCAAAGCGATTGAAGAGCTGAATGGGAAAAAATTAGGTGATTCCATACTGCGGGTGAAGCGCGCTGCGAGTTCTACAGTGTCCAAAAAAGCGCCCAAAGTGGAGCAGCCGGAGAGATCAGGTCGATTTGACAGATCCGACCGATCAGAAAGATCTGAAGAGAAAAAGCGGCCGCCGAGAGCGAGTCGCAGCACGAAGCGCCGCTAATCAACCGAGTTTGGTGATCGCTTTGGTGATTTCATCCTCCATCCCCGCTTCTGTGCGGATGAAAAGTTCCTGCAGACCTTTCTCGGTTTGAGTGACGGCTTTCAAACCACCGGAGACGGGGCGCTGGATACGGATGGAGCCTGTGGTTTTTTCCGCGCCAAGAGATTTACCTCCGTAGGATCGGCCGATGATGACGCCGATTACTCCCGGCATGGCCTCGATTTTCGTGATGACTCGGTGGCATTCTTTGGAGGTGGATTGATGGCGACCGCGTGAGGGCATGAGTTTCTTTCGTTCAAAAATCCAAAATCAACAATCATCAATCGTAAATCAAACCGTATGATGAAATGGCGCCTAATGAAGAATTGATTGACGATTGATGAATGACGATTGTTGATTTTTGAATGAAAAATGGGTCCGCGTAAAGGGTGTAAACTGGGGTTGTTGGTTCAAAGGGGTTGCAAAGCTGTTCTGCATAGTGAATGAACGGCGTGGATGTCAGTGAAGGCAACATGGAAGGTGAGCGCGGCGGTGATGCTGAGCCGAGTGCTGGGGTTGATACGAGAGGTATTGTTTGCGGGTTTGTTCGGAGGTAGTCGCTGGATGGACTGTTTTTATCTGGCGTTCAAGGTGCCAAACTTGCTGCGGGATCTATTTGCGGAGGGAGCCTTGTCCCAGGCATTCGTGACGACGTTTTCTAAAAAGGTTAAAGCGGATGGAGTTGAAAGCGCATGGGTGTTGGCGAACCGGATGATGACTTTAGCGGCGGTGTTCATGAGCGTGGTGGCGTTGGTGGGAATTGCGGTGGCACCGTGGATTGTGGATTTACTGACAGCATTTTCGCGATCGGGTAAGACGCCACGGGTTTATAATGCGGAGGAGATTTCTCTAACGATTGAGATGGTGAGGGTCATGTATCCGTTCATTGCGCTGGTTTCTCTATCGGCATTGGTGATGGGGATGCTGAATGCGCGGGATGTGTTTGGGATGCCGGCGCTGGCTTCGTGTTTCTTCAATATCGGTTCGATGACCGGTGGTGCATTGATCGGTTACTGGATGGATCCAGAATGGGGTCCGCGTAGTTTGGTGGGCTTTTCATGGGGCGTGTTGATCGGTGGTATGGCGCAGTTGGTTTGTCAGTTTCCGGCGTTACTGGCGGTGGGGTATCGGTTCAAAGCGAATTTCAACTGGAATGATTCCGGGGTGAAAAAAATTCTTCAGTTGATGATCCCAGCGGTGATTGCAGCATCGGTCACTCAGGTGAATGTGTTAGTGAACGCGATGTTTGCCTATGGGGTGGGTGAGGGAGCTGTGAGCTGGTTGAGCTATGCGTTTCGTTTGATGCAGTTGCCAATCGGCGTATTCGGTGTTGCTGTAGCGACCGTGACTTTGCCTGCGATGTCGCGCGCGGCAATCAATGGGATAGGGAAAGATTTCACGTCGACCCTGCTCAAAGGTCTGAAATTGGTAATGTTTTTGGTGTTTCCCGCAACGGTGGGCTTGGTCGTGATGGCCCAGCCGATTGTGAGTCTGCTTTACGAGCGTGGTAAGTTCGATGAGTTGGATCGCTTGGCGACCGCAGGTGCGCTGCAAGCGTATGGTTGCGGACTTCTGTTCTACGCGGGGCTCAAAGTGTTGCAGCCCGCTTTTTATGCGATTGAGAAACGTTGGTTTCCGATGGTCGCCAGCTTGATGGCTTTGGTGGTGAACTTGGTTTGCAACTACACTTTTGTGTTCGTTTTTAAATGGGGTCACGAATCGCTGGCTCTAACAACCAGTATTGTCGCTAGCTTGAACTTCATTTTTCTATACGCCGCGATGATGAAATACGCTGGAGACATTGGAACTGGACGATTGTTGATCGCATTTTTAAAAATTGGCTCTGCGACCGCCGTGATGGCTGCGGTTTGTTATTACGGAAGTCAGATGTTTCTGAGTGATCTAAGTGGAATGCTGTTTTGGAAAAAAGCACTCGCGGTGCTCGGTCTCATCGGCGTGGCTGGTTCGGTGTATTTGATGGCGACTCTCATGCTGAAAGTGGAGGAGATACGTGATGTGGTCGGGATGCTGAAGAAGCGGTTAGGAAAGTAAGGGGAAGCCCTCGGCTCAGAAGGCGATGGGGCCTTGATTTACGGAGAGGTTTTTGGCTTGGGTGGTGAGTGGTTTTACTTAGCCTGATGTTGGTAGAGGATTTTTCCGGTATCGTCGTGGAGACTGATGCTTAGGGTGGCTGGAGATGCGGGGTTGAGATCGACGCGGAGGAATCCGCCGCTGGGGGTGTTGTCGGTGTAAGGTTGGCGGATTTTTGCTTCGGGGTCGTTGGATTTGGGATCGCCGGGTTTGCGGCCGAGGCGGGCGTTTTCTTTGTTCAGGGCGCCGCAGGAAAACTCGGTGAAGCCGTGTGGGTGGATGGTGTGGTATTTCCAATGGCGATCCCCGCAGAGGATGAAAAATTTGTTAGGATCGATCTGGTTGTTTTTCAGCCAATTAAAAAACGATTGCCCTTCGTGGTTGAAGCCTTTGAGGTTTGCATGGTTATCGGATTTGTAACCATCGTCGGGTCCGATCATGGGGGTGGGGGAGATGAGGATTTTGAACGTGGCATCGCTTTCCTTGAGGGTGCGTTGCAGCCACTCGCGCTGTTCTTTTCCCCAGAGAGATTTATCGGATCCGTCTGGCATGCTGTTCGGGCTGCGGTAGTCGCGACCCTCGATGAACCAGAGTTGCAGATCTTTTCCCATGCGATGGGTGCGGTAGGTAATGGGGTTGGATGCGTTCGGATCGACGATTGGGACTTGTTCGCGAAAGGTATCGATCCCGAGTTTGTTAGAAGGTTCCTGATCGCCGGTGGTATCGGAGTCGTTGTAGCGATGATCGTGATCGTCTTTAAGCCAGTAGGTAGGGCTTTGAGAAAAGAGTTTCACAAAGCGCGGCATGACGTATTGTTCGTGCCATTTTTTCCGGAGTTCGGATTGGGTTTTAGCAGCGGTTTGTGCTGGGCGGTCGTAGTATACACAATCGCCATTCAAAATGACAAAGTCGGGTTTGAGTTGGGCGATGGGTTCGAGCGCTGGGTAGCCGAGGGCGCGGTCTTCAGGTTTGGCGGGAGGGGAGTTTTTATCGCCGTGTTGGAAAAAGGCGTAGTTGAGGCAACTTGTTAGAATAAATTGGATGGGGGTGGATTGACCAGCTGGAGGAAGGGTTTTGAAGGAGGCGGTGGTGCTTGGCTTTGTGGATTCTTTACCGGAGCCGTAGATGAGACGGTAGTGGTAGGTGGTATTAGGTTGGAGGGAATCGATTTTTACTTTGAGGATGAAATCGGTTTCTTGGGTGGCGGCGACCCACTCGGAAAAGGTGGAAGATTTGAAATCGGGTGTGGTAGAGATTTCAAATCGACCTGTCCCAGCAACGCCCGGGACATCGCCATCTATAGGAATAGGTGAAGATGTTAGACGGGTTTGGAGGATAATAGTTGATTCGCTGCATTCGCCGGCAAGCAGAGCTTGGGAGAGGTGGATGTCTTGGGCAAACGCGTTGGAAAGCGTGAGTAAGGCGCTGAGGAGAATGGATTTTTTGAAAAGCAGCATGAGGGATTTTTTGGCTATTCTCCTCCTTCAGGATTCTCCTCAGTTTTAGGCATTTCCTCGATCTCGGGATTTTCTTTAGAAGGTTTATCGGTGGTGACGGGATTTTTTGCAATGATGTCTGAAAAGGTTGCGAGTCGTGCGATTTCCTGAGGTTTATCGAGGGCTGCGACCAGGGCTTGGACGGCGCGGGCAGGGATTCCCTCGTGGAGGGTGATCATGGTGGATTTATCTTTTCCACCGCTGAGACCGCTGATGGTGGATACGTGGCCAGTGACGTTGCCTGCGGAGTCAAATAAAGGAGATCCGCTGCTGCCTGGTGCCCAGTCGTTGCTGTAGTTCAGGCGCAGATATGAGAGTGCATCGATGGTTTTTTTATCCTGATCTTGATAGCGATTGTGCCAGTAAAATCGATTGATGATGCCTGCGCTGAAGTAGCCTTGTTGTTTGAGTGGGTAACTGAAGCAGTAGGATAAAGAACCCTGTTCGACATCTGCATTGAGAGGAACGGGAGCGAATTTTGCACCGGCAAGTTTGATGATAGCGACATCCATGGTTGCATTTCGAGCGAGGATGGCGACGCCGCAGGCGATGTTTCCTGTATGGTCGATAGCGACGATAAAGCCATCGCGCATTTTGGTTTTGGTGGCAAGGATATGGTCACAGGTGGCGATGACATTGGGAGCGATCGAGTAACCGCCGGCGAGGTTGATGTGCCATTTTTCGCAGTTCATGCATTTGTAGCAGTAACCGACGCGTAAGTTGGATTTGCGCGCGTGTTCGGCGATGTCCTCTGGGGAGAGTTCTTTGGTTAGAGCCGTGGGGAGCTTGATGGGTTCGGGTAATGGAGCGAGGATTTGCTTGTCGATTTCAGCCTTGTTGATGGCAGGAACTTTCTCGCGCACCACGAGAGCTTTCTGAATCATTTCGTCTTGGAATTTTTTTACCGCTGCACCGCTTTGCTCGAAAATGGGGGTGCCGGCGGTTTGGGCGAGGACGGGTTCACAAATGGAAATGAGAACCAAAAAAGGTAGGTGGCGGAGGAATATAAGTGACATGATGGCTGGAGGAAATGGAATTAACCCCGATAATGGAATGTCATACGCGTTAGAACGATCAGATTTATCTGTCGATTCAGCGTTAACGAGTTCGATTATTATCTGGAAATAAGAAGAGAGGCTTGCGTTTTCGGGTGATTGGGTTCGGTTATGGAGAGTGAGATCTGATTCTAAAATCCATGCTTTGCTGGCGACAGCGAGGATTGCGAATGTCCCGAGTGTGGTGAGCAACCTCGGGGTGGGGATTTTATTGGGGGTATACGAGGGCGACATGGATTTTTCTTGGCCGTCGGGGCTGATGGTTGCTGCGGTGTTGTTTTATATTTCCGGAAATTTCCTCAATGACTGGATGGACAGGGACTGGGATAAGGAAAAGCGCCCCGAGCGTGCGTTGCCGCGCGGGATGTTTTCGGCTATGGCTTATTTGACGACGGCATCGGCTGGAATGGTGATCGGGCTGGTGATTTCGGCGTTTTATGGGTGGTTGGCATTCGTTGTTGCGGGGGTGTTGGTGAGTCTCATCGTTTTATACACGAAGGTGCATAAGAAGGCGGCGTGGTCAGTGATTCCGATGGGTATGTGTCGGGCATGCTTGCCGATTCTGGGTTATGTGGCGATGTGTAGTGATCTCGTAGCGCCGCTGATTTTCCCCGCGGTGGGCTTGTTGGTGTATGTGATCGGACTGTCGTTGAGTGCCCGTTGGGAAGCGCGGGGAGATTTGCCGGTGGGGCAAAAATGGATCGCTCGTGGGTTGTTGTTCGGGGCGGGAGTTTTCGCGGTTATTCCGCTAGCGCTCATTCCATCAAATGTATCATGGATCGGCCTGATTCCGTTTACCGCTTGGTTGATTGTTTCAGTGACCATTTATCAATCGCCAGTGTCGGCGCACGTATCGGCGCTGTTGGCGGGGATTCCACTCATCGATTGGATCATATTGCTGCCCATGGCTATCATGTCGCTGAACTTGGATTTGGTGGAGAGTCATGAACCGATGTATCTGATCGCGATTTTTTTAGCTCCGAGCTGCTTTGTATTGGGTAGGATGCTGCAGAGAGTGGCACCGGCGACTTGAAGAGCGTGAATGGGATAAGAGGAAGAGCTGATAAATAGATCAGAAATCAACAATCCTAAATCATCAATCGTCAATCTCTTGGATAAAAGTGGCGGTTTGATTGATGATTGACGATTGTTGAAGTTTGATTTTTGAATGAAAGACAGGACTTGATGTTTTCCCTGTGATGGAGTCCATTGAGCGTAGGAAAATTATGAGTGGCATTGCAGAGAAACAGGAGCAGTTGTTGGAGGATTTGGGGATTTTTCAGGATTGGACGGAGCGGTATGAGTATGTGATTGGGTTGGGGAAAAAGCTTGAGCCGCTTGCTGAGGAGGCGCGGAATACGGATCATTTGATCAAAGGTTGCCAATCACAGGTCTGGCTGGATGCGCAGGCAAAGGACGGGCGGGTTTACTTTTATGCCGACTCAGATTCACTGATAACGAAAGGGATGATTGCGTTGTTTATCGGTGTTTTAAATGGGGAGAAGCCGGATGATATTTTGACGGCGGACATGAGTTTTATTGAGAAAACGGGCCTAAAAGAGCATTTGGCACCAACTCGGGCGAATGCGCTCAATTTGATGGCAACCCAGATGAAACAGCGGGCATTGGGGTTTGCGAATTGAATGGTGGGTGGAAATTTTCAACCACGAAAAACACGAAGCACACGAAAATGAAGATTATTTGGGTGATTGAGCCATTATGCGCTTTTCAGGATACACGACCTTTCTTGAACTTTCGTGTGCTTCGTGTTTTTTGTGGTTAAAAATCCATTTTTTGAAATCAGATCCAAATATATGGGCTTTTGCCTTGCTCATTGCCGTTGACGGTTTCGCTTGGGTGCATAGAAGCTTCGGGAATGTTCATTGATCACATAAGAATTTTGGCGAAAGCAGGAGACGGCGGAGACGGTGCTGTTTCGTGGCGTCGTGAGAAATTTGTCCCGCGCGGCGGTCCGGATGGTGGCGATGGCGGAAATGGCGGCAAGGTGATGTTGGTGGTCGATAATTCGACGGACACGCTTCGCCAGTATCATTTCGATCCGAAGCTGATCGCCGAGGACGGTAGGCCGGGTGGTGGGCACAAGAGAACAGGTAAGAGTGGGCTAATGAAAATTGGCAAGGTGCCTCCAGGTACGGTGGTTTACCGCACCAATGCAGGAACCGTGAATGAGGCGGTGGAATATGAGCGCAGCGATGACGGGATCGAGCTTGATCCGATCGCGGATTTGATCGAGGAAGGTCAGACTTTTGTTTTGTGTGAAGGTGGAATTGGTGGAGAAGGAAACTTCAGATTCCGCACGGCGACTAATCAGACGCCAACTGAGCATACACTTGGAACTCCCGGTCAGCAGGGCGTATTTTATTTAGAACTGCGCCGCATCGCGGATGCAGGTTTGGTGGGTTTCCCGAATGCAGGAAAATCGACTCTGTTAGGAAAAATTTCTGAAGCGAAGCCTAAAGTTGGATCGTATCCGTTCACGACATTGCAGCCGATGATCGGCGTGGTGGAGTTCGGTGGATTCCGTCGCTGCACCGTGGCGGATATTCCCGGATTGATTGAAGGAGCGCATGAAAACCGTGGCTTGGGTCATGAGTTTTTACGTCACATCACGCGTTGCCGTGTGTTGCTTTTCGTGGTTGATATGGCGGGCAGCGAGGGTCGGGATCCGATCAGTGATCTCCAAATTTTGCGCACCGAGATCAAAGAGTATGATGAGGATCTCGCGAAGTTTCCTTGGAAAGTGATTGCTAATAAAATGGATTTAGAAGGTTCGGAAGAGAATCTCGCCATGTTCCGGACACGTTTCCCTAAGGTCGATATCATTCCGATATCGGCAGATACTGGCCAAGGTTTGGATGATCTTAGGATCATGCTGGACAGTGAAGTTTCTCAGAAAATTCAAAAATGATCACGAACTCCGTATTTGTTTACGGAACCCTGAGAAAGGGTGCTTCGAATCATTTTCGAATGGATGGGTCGGAGTGGGTCGGCAAGGGAATAGTGGAAGGTTCGATCTATCAGATCGATTCGAATCCCAACTTGGTGTTTCCTGCGTTGAAGTTAGATGCTGGGGGGAGAGTCTTGGGCGAAGTTTATCGAGTTTCTGATGCTCAGCTCAAAGCACTGGATGATTTCGAGGGGATTTCTGAGCGCTATGAAGAGCCTTATGAATACCGTCGTCTGATGACTGCGGTGGAAATGGAATCCGGCGATAAAGCATACGCTTGGGTGTGGGAATGGAATTCGTGTTTGGAGGGAGCAAAGATTTTGTCCGAAGGTGATTGGTTGCTTTATGAGCCGAATCCGAGTTGATTGGTTGGGTTGCAAATCATTCCTCCAAACCTGCTCCTGCAAGCCTACAGTCATGGGGTTTTCCCGATGGCGGAGGAGGGCGAGATATTTTGGTATGAGCCGAAGATGAGGGGATTGATTCCGCTGGATGAACGGTTTCACGTTTCGCGTAGCTTGAGAAAAACGTGGAACAAGAAGCCGTTTGAGATTCGTTTTAACACGGCGTTCCGCGAAGTGATGTTGGGTAGCTCAGAGCGAGAAGAAACATGGATCGATTCTGTGATCATAGAAAGCTACTGCCAGCTTCATGAAATGGGTCATGCTCATTCCGTGGAGTGCTGGGATGACGATGGGCTGCAAGGAGGAATTTACGGGGTTTCGATGGGTAAAGCCTTTTTCGGTGAGAGTATGTTTTCAAGAAAAACCGGTGCATCGAAAATTGCGATGATTGCGTTAGTGGAGAGGCTGCGTGAGCAGGGATTTCAATTATTTGATACGCAATGGATGACCGATCATCTAAGAACCTTCGGTGGTATCGAAATGCCACAAGCTGAATATTTAGAGCAGCTGAATGCGGTTCTTGGTTCTAAGAAATATAGCGCGAAGCACCAACTAGGAACTAGGAACCAAGAACTGCAGACCAAATCTATCTCACAATAGGTCTAAGCAAAAACGCTGAGGCATTTGGAAATCACTTCGGTTTGGAATTTCCCGGGGAATAAGCAACTCAAAGGTAAAATCACACAAATCAGAGTGGGGATCTTTCCGAGGGGTCGGTTCCACTTTTTCTCCAGTAAAGTGAGAAATCCGTGAAGCGTGAAATAGAGAGTTGGCAATCCGAAGCCCGACATAACTGTCAGTGTGATGGCGACTTCATGCAAGAGTCCGGAAATGAAAAAGACGGCCATGACCCCTGCTGATTTTCCTGCGATGGATTCGATGGGTCGCCCTACGATACGTTGCATCATTTGTGAGTAGCCGATGTTCCAGCGTCGGCTCCAGAAATCGGCAATGCCGTTGGTCTCAAGTAAATTTGGAAACAAGGTTCTGACAGGAAAGCCGAAATACCGGAGAGTTCCCTTGAGTATGCGTAGGACTCCGAAGTGGAAGCCTAGGCTGAGCGGGATAAACATGATGATGATGTTTTTCCATTCGAGGTTTGCGATGAGCCATGATCCGGCTAGCCCGATGACGGTGAGCAGTGAGCCGATGGCGATGTCACTTTTCCAGCGGAGCTTGGGATTCTTGAAACGGAACGTTCCGGGATCCATGCCGAACCAGAAGAAGGAAAAAATCGCGTAGCGGGGAAGGGTGAGCTTTTCTGTTTTCGCCCATTCAGCGTATACGAGGCCTTTCATGCCACCTAACAGCACGCAACAAATTCCCACCATGCGTGTGAATGAGTCATAACCCATCAGAGCGAGATGCACATTGATGAGCAACATGATGAGTAATAACCATCCATAGGTGCGTCTGAGATATGTCGTCTTCGCGTTTGCTAGAATAGGACCTGCAGCGATTCCGATGAGGACGAGAAATGGAATGATGAAGATCATGAGTTTTTATAGCCAGCCTAAGTTCCAGCAGACCAAGCCACCGAATAAAGTGACTAAGCCGATGAATAAGAGCGTGAGCAAATGTTTTCCCACACAGTTGAATTTGTTTTTCGTGATCTCGCTGAAGTCGAAACCAAAGAACTGTAGGTAAAGTCGCACCGACCACCACAGCAACATGAATGTGTTCATCGCAATCGCAGAACCTGATCCGCTCATCAGCCAATCGCCGAATCCAAGTGTTAAAACGGAGAAGAACACATGGCTGCTCCAAATATAGATGGAGTAAGTCCACCACAACTCGCGCATGAGCGGCGGTAAATCGTTCAGGTGTTCTTTCCAACGCAGGATTTTCGGAATCCAAAAGCTTCCGATGCATAACAAGGCGAGAGAGTAGCCACCAATTTGTAGGCCGATTTGTAGGAGTTCTTTCATTGGTAGTAAGTGGCTAGTGCATAGATGAAGCTGAGAGTCAGGAATACACCGAGGAAAAAGATATCCCAACAGCGATCGTTACGGCGTAGTTCACGATCGTAGTAGGTCAGTTGAACGATGACGCGACTTAGCCAGAACAAGCTAAAGAAAGCACAGAATACTTTTGAGAATCCTCCTTCTAAAAGCAGGCTTGGCCAACCAAGGCTTATCAGCGCAAGTGCTGCAATGATCGCGACGATATAGGCGCAATGAACATGAAAGATCTGCCTGACAATCAACTTGGTTCCGCCGAGACTTCCAGCGTAATCCCATCTTTTTGCGGCGATAAAATTTGCCAGCACCAAGCCTGTCAGTATCAAACCTGCGATCCTTAATCCGATTTCTACTAGTTCTCGATTCATAATGGTTATGTTTGGATTTATTTCGTCAGGCAGTATCCGTCCTCACATTTGGGCGATTTCATTTGATGCAGTTCTTTCCGCAACGCTTTATCTTTTCTCCTAAAAAAAACTTTGCTGAGCGCATGACGATTTGCGGCAAGCAAACGGCAACTGTGGATGGCAATGGGTAGTAATCCCAGTCTTGCGAGTCTGCGAGCTGCCATCTGGTGATTGCTACAGCTATTTAGACAAAGAACCCATGCCTCAGCTCCTCGGAAGATTTCATTTTCACATGTCCGAACGATCATCTCGCGAGCTGGATCGAGTGTGCCTATTCCTGGGAAGATTTCTTCAGCATACGCTGTTTGATAGGGGATGAATTCAATCTCATACGCGCGCGGTTGGCGGTTGATCCATTCATGAAAACTGCAGCACATCCCGCAGCGTCCATCATAATAAACCTCAATTTTTTTAATGCTTTCCGGTAGTTTCATTGAATTTCCTTTCTACCTTTTCAGTAAATACTGAAAATAATGAACAAGCAAGAGGAAAATACAATATGAGAAATCCAGCTGGAGACCCTGGACTGCTGCGATGATTCGCAGCTCCCAGGGTTGGGCTTGGATAAGCCTGATAGTTAGGTGATACCCCGTTCTTTATAAGCATGCGCCACGAAAAAGATGGGAATTAAGAATCCCAGCAGTCCGGAGCCTGCGGCGCGCGGCAATAGCACTCGATCCTTATTTCTCCACCGGCTTGCCCGCGGCTTTCCATGCGGTGATGCCACCTTCCATATCATCTACCGTGAATCCGGCGGCGCGCAGTTGCTCCGTTGCCATAGCACTGCGCTTGCCGCTTCTGCAATAGACCACCACGGGCTTTTTCGTATCAAGCACCGCTTTGGCTTTTTCAAGGAAACCCTCCTCGGTCACGGTGACGAGTTTGGCGCCTTTGAGATGACCCTCATCCCATTCTTCCTTGGTTCGGACGTCGAGGAGCTGGGCACCTTCGGCGAGCTTTTTCTCCGCTTGTTCGATTTTGACCGGAGCGGTCGCTGCAGGCGTCTCCGCTAGGGAGAGAGCCGCCATGGAAAGCAGGAGGGATGTGGCGATGATAGTGAATTTCATGTTCATAAGTTCGTTCGAGTTAAGTGATATGCAAGGGTAGGTTTATGGGGTGATGCTAACCGAGAGTAAAAAATGAATAAATTCAATTCCCATGGAGTCCTTCAAAAAATGAAGACTCTATGTTTCGCAATCTCATTGTGTTGTCTCGGTCTCCAAGGTTTGGTGCATGGCGTTGAGCCAGGCGGTGAACTGAATGAAGAACTTGCGAAGCGCTTGATCGCGGATGTTTTGGATATTGGAGCAACCGGTATCAACATAGCGACAGTGACCGACGGTACCAAGCGTGTCGAAAATGGCTTTGGGCTCGCGATATGGCTGGTTCTACAAAGAGATCCGCACCAGCCGCAGCGGCGAGTAAGTTTGGATCTGGAGCGAGACGGATGGGGAGTTGGTAGTGAAGTGATTGGAGCGGGGGTGTCATCACCCCCTGAGCCTTGAGGGTGTCTCACCCTCAATATAAAACATCGAACGATGAGATACCGTTTAAGCCTCATGCAGTAAGACACGGCAGCTCCATTTGGGTCCAATTCTTTTGAACAATGTCTCGAATGAAATTCCTTGTGCCTTCGACGTCCAGCCCCTCCTTGGGTGATACTCCTAAAATTTCTTTAGCATCTCCAGTGCTTCCATTAGCATTTCTTCCGGCTTCATTTTCATCAACCTCGGATACCTCGATCCATCTAACAAAATCGGGCTGCCGTTTTTTTGTAGCATGAGTCTCTGTCCTGAAATCTCCACGGATGAGACATTGTTGGCTGCGGCCTCTGCTTTGATCCTCGAGATGGTGAGGAGGTGTTTGACTGGTTCGGGCAAGCGCCCGTGCCGGTCGATCCAGTTTTTTTCGAGGGAGTCGATGGCTTTGGAGGTGTTGGCCTCGGCGAGCTCGCGGTAGCTATTGATGCGGAGTTTTGCGTCGCTCAAAAACGAAGTGGGGATAAACGCTGGAAGGTGATCCGAGGTTTGATTGACGATTGATGATTGTTGATTTTTGATTTTTGATTTGGAAGAGGGATTCTTTTCTTTCTGGTCTCTGGCTTCTGGACTCTGGATTCGGGAGACCCACTGCGTCTCCGTAGAGATAATGAAATCGGCTTTGAAGGTGGTTTCGTGCAGTGTGGGATCTTTTTTGCCTTTTAGGCGGTCGATGGATTGGCGGAGGAGTTGGCAATAAAGATCGAAGCCGATTTGGGCGATGTGGCCGGATTGTTTGGTTCCTAAGAGGTTGCCGGCGCCTCTTATTTCTAAGTCGCGCATGGCGATTTTGAAGCCGGAGCCCAAGGCAGTGTATTGTTTAATGGCGTGGATGCGTTTGCGGGCATCGCCTTGGGTGATCATTTCGCGGGGCAAGAGGAGGATGGCGTAGGCTTTTTCACCAGCTCTGCCAACGCGGCCGCGGAGCTGATAGAGATCGGCGAGGCCGAAGCGATCGGCGCGGTCGATGAGGATGGTGTTGGCGTTGGGGATATCGATACCGGTTTCGATGATGGTGGTGGCTAGTAGGACATCGGCCTCGTGGTTGACGAAGGCGTGCATGACGTTTTCGAGATCGTGTTTTTCCATCTGGCCGTGGCCGACGAGGACGCGGGCTTCGGGGACGAGTTCTTTGAGTTTTTTGTGAACCATCTCGATGGTCTTGACCCGGTTGTGCAGGAAGAACACCTGACCACCGCGTTTTATTTCGCGGCGGATCGCATCGCGGATGATGCGCTCGTCGTAGGCGGTGACTGTGGTGGAAACGGGGAGTCGGTTCGGAGGCGGGGTATCGATGGTCGACATGTCGCGTGCTCCCATGAGTGCCATGTAAAGCGTGCGCGGAATCGGTGTAGCGGAAAGTGTTAGCACATCGACCTGACGGAACAGCTCTTTGAATTTTTCCTTATGCGCAACCCCGAAGCGTTGTTCCTCATCGACGACAGCGAGGCCGAGGTCTTTGTAAGCGACATCGCCTGAGATGAGTCGGTGCGTGCCGATGACCATATCGACC
>CAMCYT010000042.1 GCA_945885485.1 Prosthecobacter debontii | reverse complement strand
TTTGTGAAAATGAAATTAATGGAAAATATTTTTGGTAATTTTTTTAAATCTCAACATTATCAGATCCGATATATTCTTATGATCTTAAATTTCAACCAGTAGTCAGCAGAGAGTGATCAAATGATAAATAAACAGCATGGATGTCAGATAAAGGAGTTCCAAGGTGAGAATATAGACGATTTGGCTACCGAGGAATTATTTGAGCATTTGCAGCAGACTGGTTTGGTTTTGCTTCGCGGTTACTCAATAGATTTAGAGGATCTTGAGACATTTTCAGCTCGCTTTTGTGGGCGCTTTCACAAGGTGGGAGCCCGACAGCCCATTAGGAAAAATACAGGAGATCGCTTCAGCTCGGAAGTGCCAGGAGTCAACTTTAGCCTATTTGCACATAGTGAAGGCGCTTACAGGCCTTATCCTACTCCGCCAGATCTCTGCTTTTTCAACTGTGTAGAAGCTCCAGATGGAAATGGTGGTGAAACCATGCTGATTGACGGTGTGGAATTTGCACAGCGGCTTTCACCTGATCTCTTTGAGAGGTTCCAACAACAAGGTATTATTTACCAAGCATATTGGGACGAAAATAGATGGCAGAGCGAATTTGATATTTCTAACATCGAAGAGCTCCAAACATTTTTGGCAAATCACCCACAGATTCAGGCTCGCATCGATGCTGACGCCATAGAGTTTCGCTGCCTTGCTCTAGCTATGCAAACATCTCTGAGTGGAGAGCTCGCATTTGCCAATGGCCTTCTGGCACACTTACCAAAAATATCACATCCACGCTGGGATGGATTGAACGCCTACTGTAAACCTACCAACCGGGTGTTTTTCGGTGGCGGAGAGGAAATCTCAGAGGAGATCATCAATCAATTAATCGATATCCAAGACGACATCGCAGTTAACCACAAGTGGGTCGAAAATGACCTCTTGATCATAGATAATGCAAAGATCATGCATGGCAGGCGCATGTCAGAAAATGATGGCAACCGAGTGATTCGAAGTCGATTTGGCAGCCTCCATCAGCATCTCAAGTAATAGGCTTAGGGTGTTAGGGATTTACTACAGACGCGCATCTTCATCCCCCCAAGTCCCCCTGCTACTGTCGCTTCAGCTCCCGTTCGCGAAGTTCCTGCCAATAGGGCTCATACTCTTTTTGCGCAGCTGCGCGGTCTTGGGTTGATGAGTTTGGAAGATTCGTTGCCGCATTGGTCGCCTGTGTACCGTATTTTTTTTCCAAGAACCGTGTGGCACTTGGCTTTCCTCGGCAAATCGCCAATGAATTTTTCTTCTCGATTGGATCGACAGGTAATCCCGGACTGATGGAGAAATATCGATCCCAGCCGCCCCATTCTGCGTGGCTTTCGGCGGCCTGTTGCTAAATACATAGGCCCAATCATCCGTCAACCAAGGTCCAAAGTATTCCCACTGCGCGAAACAACTTTTCTGATTCACAAAAATCTGTATTTACCGCCTTTTCAACACCGTCTTGCTTGGCTGCGGCTTAAGCCCAGCAAACCATGGAATAACTTTGGCAGCCTCCTGCTTGTTCGCCTTCCACGACAACAGATCGTCAACCCCCTTTTCCCCTTCCCAGACAGGCTCTTCAGTGTATTCTCAGTGCTGAATGAAAAAGCAAATTCCTAGCATTCATGGTGCCGCGAATGACATCGACAAACGCTGACATGACAGCGACCGAAGATCGTCGCTACAAAGTTGTGCTCGGAAGTTTGAGTAGTTCCAGAATCCGATCGAGGTCGTCGTTGCCGTAGTATTCGATTTCAATTTTGCCTTTTTTGACGGAATGGTTGATCGAAACGTGGGTGGCGAGGTGTTCTTGGAGGCGCTTGGTGAGGGCGCGGATGTGGATATCTACCTCTTTTGGGGCTGATTTTTTTGGATCTGACTCACCGGAAGGATTACTGAGGAGTGATTGGGTGAGTTTCTCGGCAGCGCGGACGGTGAGCTTGCGGCGGATGATTTGATCGGCAGCGAGTTTCTGAGACTCTGCGTCTTTTAAAGCAAGAATGGCCTTGGCGTGACCGACGGTGATTTGGCCTTGGGCGAGGTGGATTTGTATGTCCTGATGGAGATCGAGTAATCGCATTGCATTGGCGACGGAGGCGCGAGACTTGCCAACTCGGGTGGCGATCTCTTCCTGCTTCATCGTGAACTCCTTAGCAAGGCGGACGTAACCAGCTGCTTCTTCGATTGGATTGAGATCCTCGCGTTGAAGGTTTTCAATCAATGCCATTTCTAACACATCGCGATCTGATGCGGCGCGTTCGATGACGGGAACGTGAGTGCGTCCGAGTTTTTTGGAAGCTCTCCAGCGACGTTCACCTGCGATTAGTTCATATTTTCCATCAACGAGTCGGCAGATGAGTGGTTGTATGATTCCGTGTTGGCGGATCGAATCCATCAGGTCATCTAACGGAGCCTCGATGAATTGATGACGTGGTTGAAGCGGAGAAGGGACGACGTTATCGATGGCGATTTCGCGAACGCGCGGAGATTCATCATTACTTCCGGAAGGATCTTGTCCGGGGAGCGATTGATTCTTTTTGATAAGGGCGCCGAGTCCTTTGCCGAGTGCTGGTTTTGCCATGGGAAGGTGAGTGTGAGTTAAACTTGAGAGGAGGGGAAGAGGATTTTAGGAAACGTTGAAAAGAAAGTAAGAAAGTGCCCCGTGTGATGTGTAAGTTTTGTTCGGCAATCGCCGCGCCTAAATCGAGTATTGAGACGGAATAGTGATTTGAAGGACGGATGTGGCTTCAGTGGCAGTGAGTGGCGAAGCAGATTGTGGCAATAATATGGTCTGACCCTTGATGTGAATTTGATTAAGTGATCCTGAAATTACAGTGATCATTGAGAAGCGATCGGCTTGTGGATTCGCGATGGTTTCGCCAGTGGATAAGTGATGGAGGGTGGTGGTAAAATATGGGCAACTGACTAATGTTTTGCCGACAGGAGTTTCAATTTCAGGTTCGGTATCGTTAAAGTTGATACATGCGAGCGACTCTGCAATGTGTAGGTCGCGAGGGTTGCCATTTGAATCTTTGCGATTCCAGTCGAAGACGCGGTAAGTTGTATCGGAGTTTTGCTGGATTTCATGGATGAGAAAGCCCGCGCCGATGGCGTGTAGGCGGCCTGATTCGATGAAGATACAATCACCATTCTCAGGAGTGATCGAGTGGACGACATCAGCAACAGTGCCGTCGGCGATGGCTTGTTCAAAGCTTTCACTTGTCACGCCTTGTTTGAGGCCGATGTATAGTTTGGATCCAGGTTTGGCATTGGCGATAAACCACATTTCGGTTTTGGGTTCACCATTGAATTGTTTAGCGAGGTGTGCAGGGGGATGGACTTGAATGGAGAGATCGTCGGAAGAGTCGAGGATTTTGATGAGGATGGGAAAACGGGAATTTTCAGTGAAATCGATTCCGAAAATTTCTTTGCGGTGGTTTTGCCAGAGATCGTGTAGAGATTTTCCAGCGAATTGACCGTCGCAGACAATGGATTGAGCGTCTTCGCGATCGACGATTTCCCAGGCTTCGCCGTAGGGTGAATGGGTGTCTGGTAGATCTCTTTGATAAATGGTTTCAAGGCTTCTTCCTCCCCAGATGCGTTGCATGTAAAGAGGTTTGAAAGTGATGGCAGGCATACAGTTAAATTACGGATGAATTGGAAAATTGGCGATTTTTCAATAGGCTAATTGAGGATAAAGAGTATTTTCTGGCTGTGAGCTTGGTGCTGTTTTTCGATGGTGAGTGCGGATTTTGTATGAGATCGGTGCGCTTCGTCTATGAGTATGATAAGAAGGGATTGATTGAATTCGCGCCGTTACAAGGAGAGCTTTCGGGTAGATTTGAGCTAAAAGGCTATGCGGAAAAAGGTGGTGGATCGATGGTGATTTTGAGAGAGGAGGATGGGAAAATTTTCACGAAAGGCGATGCGCTTTTGGAGTTGGGTAAAACATTGGGTGGAGTTTTCCGTTTGCTGGCTGTTATGTTTTCGATGTTACCTAGGCGATTGAGAAATGCAGCTTATGATTTGATTGCGAGGAATCGCAATCGGTTGGCGGGTGCTTGTGAATTACCAGATGAGGGATTGAGGAAACGGATGCGTAACTAAGAAGTTAAGAAGTCGGCCCCGACTTGTCGGGGCTCTCCAGTAGGCTCTCCTGAATGATTCTTCGATGAAACGATCAAGGGATCTGGCTAGTTCGTCGGAGCGTTTGATGTGGTAGGTTTCTGAGGGTTGGATGGAGAGGCGTTTTCCGGCGGAGTTTTGGAAATGAATGATGACGGGAGTTGAGCCGGGGTGACCGGTGAGGTGGTAGTGGATTTCCTCAAGGTCTTTTGCGGTGTGTCGATGGGTCCAGAGAATAAGTTCGAGCGCGCCGTTTGTATTGTTAGATTTTTTGGATTTGAGTTCGCTGATATTGGCTCCAGTCAAGCGGCGGCCACCGGTGCGGTCATCGACTTGGATGCCGATTTTAAGTTTAATCATACTGCCGGGTTGGAGGATTCCAGTATCGCGGGCGGGTATGAAGGATTCGGACCAGAGCATGACTTCGCAGGAGCCGGTGAAGTCCTCGACAGTGAGGATGCCAAAAGGTTTTCCGGCTTTGGTCATGCGGGATTCGACCGAGCGGATCATGCCTGCGATGGGGTAGCGTTCGCGTGGGTTTTCTATATCAATTTCATCGATCAAACCGATGCGGTTGTATTTATCGGAGTCGAGAATGCCACGATATTTATCCAAAGGATGGCCGGTGACGTAGAAACCTAACAGTTCTTTTTCGTGAGCGAGTCGGTCGTCTTTGGACCATTCCTCTACGGCGTTTACGATGGGCTTATCTTTGCTGGTAGGCGCGGGGGTGAAGTCGATCGTATCGAACAAAGAAGATTGGCCAGATGCTTTGTCGCGTTGAGTCGCGGAGGCGGAGGCGACGACTTGTTCGAGTCGGGAAAACATGGTTGCACGGTTTTCTCCGGTCCAATCGAGTGCGCCGGCTTTGACGAGGTTTTCCAAAATGCGCTTGTTGATGACTTTTGAGTCGAGGCGTGAAGAAAAATCTTCGAGTGAGTTGTAATCGCCATTTGCGAGGCGCTCGTAGATCGCGGTTTTCATTGCTGCTTCGCCGACGTTTTTGATTGCGGCAAGGCCGTAGCGGATTGCTTTTTTTCCGGATTCGATATCTTCAGGAATGAAGCGTAGATGAGATTTATTAAGGTTTGGGGGGAGAATTTCGATTCCCATGCGATGGCATTCTGCGACGAATACGGTAATTTTATCCGTGTTGTTGACCTCGTTGGAAAGGAGAGCGGACATGAATTCGACTGGATGATTTGCCTTCATGTAGGCGGTCCAGTAAGAGATGTGTCCGTAGCAAGCAGAGTGGGATTTGTTGAAACCGTATCCGGCGAAGGCGTTGATTTTATCGAAGATGGTGTTGGCTAGTTTTTCTCCGATGTTGTTGTGAATCTTCGCACCCTCGATGAATTTGACACGTTCTTTCGCCATTTTATCGACGTCTTTTTTACCCATAGCGCGGCGAAGAAGGTCGGCGCCGCCGAGAGTATAACCTGCGAGAACTTTAGCAGCGTTTTGCACCTGCTCCTGATAGATCATGACGCCGAAGGTATTACCGCAAACTTGTTCTAACAAAGGATGCTCGTAGTTGGCTTTTTTACCTTTTTTGACATCGAGCATCTGATCGATGAATTGCATGGCACCAGGACGGTATACGGCGATTAAGTCGATAATGTCATCGATACTACGGATCTCGTATTTCTTACAGGTTTCGACCATACCGCCGGACTCAAGCTGGAACACTCCCATGGTTTCGCCACGGTTGAGCATATCGAAGGTGGCTTGATCGGTGAGCTGAACTTTTTCGATATCAAAATCTGGAATGTGTTTGCGGATGTGGCCCACGGCATCGTGGATGACGGTAAGGTTTTTTAATCCCAAGAAATCCATTTTTAGGAGTCCAACTTCCGTGATCGCGCCCATGTCGTATTGGGTGACGACCTCGCCTTCGTTGCCGCGGGTGAGAGGGATGTGTTCGTCGAGCGGGCGGTCACCGATCACGATTCCTGCTGCGTGGATGCCGACGCTGCGGTTGATGCCTTCCAAGCGTAGCGCGTAAGTCCATAGATCTTTGTAGGTGGAAGATGATTCGATCAAGGTTCGGAGTTCTTCTTTCGTGTCCCACTCACCTTGGAGTTTTACGCCGGGTTTGGTCTCGATGATTTTAGCGATGCGGTCGGCTTCGCCATAAGAAATTCCCATGACGCGAGCAACATCACGGATGACGGATTTCGCGCCCATCGTGCCGTAGGTGATGATGTGAGAAACGGATTTTTCACCGTATTTTTTTCTAACGTAATCGATGACTTCGGCGCGGCGTGATTGGCAGAAATCGATATCGACGTCGGGAGGTGAAACGCGTTCTGGGTTGAGGAAACGTTCGAACAAGAGGCCGAACTGGAGCGGACAAATATTAGTGATGCCCATCGCGTAGGAGGCAAGGGAGCCGGCAGCGGAGCCACGGCCGGGGCCGACGGGGATGTCGTTGTCGCGGGCCCATTGGATGAAATCTGCGGTGATCAGGAAGTAAGATGCGAAACCGAGGGAGTTGATGGTATCGACCTCGTATTTCAAGCGATCGGCGACTTCAGGTGAGTTGGCTTTTTCTGGACTGTAGCGTTTCAGGAGTCCCTCTTGGCAGAGTTTCATCATGTATTCCTCACGGGGTGAGCCATCGGGGGTGGGGAATTGTGGGTATTTTTCTGAGGAGGTTGAGTCTAGCTTGATCGTGACGTTGCAACGCTCGGCGATGCGGAGGGTGTTGTCGCAGGCCTCGGGTATATCTTTGAAAATCTCACGCATTTCCTCGGCGGATTTGTAATAAACTTCCGGGGTGTAACGCATGCGATTTTCATCGATCACCATTGAGCCAGTGCCGATGCAGATCATGACATCGTGAGCTTCGTGATCGGTGCGGTGGAGGAAGTGCACATCGTTCGCGGCGACGACGGGGAGGGAGAGTTGTTTGGCGAGATCGAGAAGCTGGGGGATTAGCTTGAGCTGGGCTTCGAGGCCGTGGTTGTGGAGTTCGACGAAGGTGTTGTCTTGACCGAAGATGTCGCGAAGTTCTGTTAGAGCTTCGAGAGCTTTGTCGGTTTCACCTTTCAATAGCCATTCGTTGACTGGTCCGGAGATACAGCCGGAAAGGCAGATAATGCCTTTGGAATGCGCGCGTAGCAGATCGCGGTCAACACGGGGTTTGCCGTTATACATTCCGTCGAGATGGCCGATAGAAATGAGTTTGGATAAATTTTCCCAACCTTCGTTTGTTTCTGCTAGAAGTGTTAGATGAGTGGCGCTTTTGCGATTGAGGATTTTCTTTTTATCTTCAGCACTACCTGGGGAGAGATAAATTTCACAGCCCAGGATAGGTTTGACGCCAGCTTTTTTACAAGCCTGATAGAAATCGATGGTGCCGTAGAGGTTGCCGTGATCCGTCATTGCGACGGCAGGCATGCCGAGTTCGGCGGTGCGGGCGGCAAGTTCCTTGGTGCGGATCATGCCATCGAGAAGCGAGTAGGCGGTGTGAAGATGGAGATGGACGAAGGAATCAGACATGCGCGTTGGGAGCTTAGCGGGAAGCTGGGGAGAGGGAAGCGGATTTGGGAAAATCCTCAATTTTCGCTTCACTTGGTGCGGTTGGGAAAATAAAGCTGTTGATTTTACTGGCGGTGAAGGTTTGCATAGGTGTGCGCCAGCAGGCGAATCGATCTTATGTCTGAAACTACCACCTCCAACCCTATTTCTGGAACTTCACTTGCGGATATTGAAAAATCTCAGCCAGCAGTTGATCAATTTCTTGATAAACATCAATTAAAGCTCATCGCTCTCGTGCTGCTATTGATCGCTGCAGCAGTGGTTTACCTTGTGCAGCGTGAAATTAAACAGAGCAAAGAACAGACCGCGGGTGCGTTGTTGGTGAGTAAAAACGAGACGGCGGATCTTGAAGGTATTGTTAAAAATTTCGGGGACACGGCTGCGGCTGGAAGTTCTAGTATTTTGCTTGCTGAAAAGCAATGGGATGTAGCGAAACAGGACGATGCGATTGCTACTCTGCGTGGAATTGCCGATACTAAGCAGTCGCATCCTACCCGTGCCAATGCGGTAGCGAGTCTTGCCACTAAGCTTCTCAAACAAGGAAAAACCAGTGATGCAGAGAAGCTTTTTACTGAGCTTACAGAAGATTCATCTGCGAGCCATCTAGCCGCATATGCATGGATCGCTCTAGGTGACATTGCTGTCGGAAAAGGAGATCTCGTCGCCGCAGAAAAAGCTTACACGACCGTTGAAAAGGATTTCGCCGAAAGCACCCAGGCGCAGGCAGCGGTGAGTCGTCGGTTGTTGATGAAAGCCGCTGGCCCAGTGGAAATCGCAGCTCCAATTGTGCTACCAGACACAAAAATCATTGATGGTAAGGGAGGTGCTGGAGGCGACCTGGACATCAAAAAATTCGAGGATGCGCTGAAAGCAATCAGTCAAGGAGTTCCGCCATCTCAGCAAATCCCGCTTCCAGAAGGAAATGGCGCTGATAAATAAGATTTAGCAGGGGAAACGGATTGACACTTCAGTCCCTAGGAGAATACTTTTTCGCGTGTTTAAAAAAGTCATAGGCCAAGAAGCAAACGAACCGCAAAAGTCATTCCAACCTGCCAGTGAGCCGCGTTCATCTACGGAATCGGCCAATTTTGGTGCCGACCGTTCTGTCGCACCGGCACCTAAGCCAGCAGGCAGCACTCGCAACGTTCTTTCATCTGATGTCGAAATCAAGGGAACCGTAAAGTTTCAGCATGATCTGATTGTCGATGGTAAAATTGAAGGGGATATCCAATCTACAGGTAATCTCACCATTGGCGAAAATGCCAGAATCAAAGCAGAGGTCAAAACAGGATCTGTTATCGTTTACGGTAAAGTTCACGGCAATCTCACCGCGGTGGATCGCGTCGAGCTTAAGTCGAGTGCGGAAGTGGTAGGTGATATCAGAGCAAAAACTCTGATGATTGAAGCGGGCGCTATTTTTGTCGGTAAATCAACGGTTGGAACTCCAACCCAAGTAGCGCCCTCGCAACCTGAGTTGAAGGCTGTTACAAGTCAGTCAGCTTCTACTCAAGCAGCAGTTGTAGAAACCCAGCCATTGCTGGCCGAGAAGTGATTTTTAAATCATCGTTATTTTCATCCAAACTCAGGGAGGATAACCAAGAGTATGGCGGATGATACACCAATGAGTCGCTCTCAAATTCAAGTGACTTGCCCGCATTGTGAGCATAGTCAAAACGAGCCGTCGATGGTGGTTTCGACTGTATGTCGGGGTTGCGGTCAATACATACGAATTGACGATGCAAAAGCAGTTATTCGCCCAACATACAACACCCGGTTGGCGACATTAGATAGCCCACCAGTTCAGCACCCTCCCTTGGCGGCTGAAGTTCCAAAGGCAGAGATCAAGCCAAGCTTTTTCAATAAGATTTTCAAACGGTTTATTGATAAGGAGCCGGTGAGGCGCAAATTGAATTGTTATCATTGCAGTCACATATTTGATGTGGTCTCCGATGCTCAATCTACCCAGTGCGCAAAGTGCGGGAGTTACATCAGTCTGCGGGATTACACGATTGAACAAGCGTGGCATCGGCGTATTCAAACTCGTGGTAATGTGATCGTGCTCAAAGGCGCTGCAATCACTGGAGTGAATGTGCAATGTCATGATTTATTGGTGCTAGGAGAACTATCGGCTTCCGTTGAATGTTCCGGAAAACTGACGATTCGGAGTCACGGCAAAATTGTGGGAAATGTTCACTGCGATGAGTTGTGCGTTGAGCGAGGAGCGAAAGTTGATTTTCAGGGAGAAGTTAAAGCCCGCACTGCATACATCGATGGTGAGGTGAAAGGTAATATTACCTGCAAGGAAAAGATCATCTTGGAGAGAAAAGCGCGCTTGCAAGGGCTGGCGCGAGCCAGTGGTCTAGTGATGAGAGAGGGAGCGAAACATTCCGGGCTTATGGAAGTTGTCCAATCATCCAGTGAGGATGAGGTCGCGGAAGTCGAAGAAAAATCCCAATAGATTGGCTCTTGCATCTTTTTGTTCTGCCAGAAAGATTGCTGCATGGCAGTTGCGCTTGATTTAAGGGACGAGATTCTGGAACTGAAACGTGCGCGTAAGGCGGTGATTTTGGCGCACAATTATCAGACAGGTGATATCCAAGATGTTGCCGATTACGTTGGAGATTCACTAGGTCTGGCTTATCACGCGAAGGCGACCGATGCCGAAGTCATTGTTTTTTGTGGAGTTCATTTCATGGCTGAAACTGCAAAAATTGTGAATCCGAAGAAAATTGTGATTCTGCCAGATAAAGATGCAGGCTGCTCGCTTGAGCAAGCGTGTCCAGCGGATCAACTTGAGGCATATTTGCACCAACACGCAGATAAAAATTATTACGTGATCGCCTACATCAATTGCTCTGCAGGAGTGAAAGCGCTTTGCGATGTGATTTGCACATCGGGCAACGCAGTGAAAATCGTCAACTTAGCACCAAAAGACAGGCCTGTTCTGTTTGTCCCAGATGCAAATCTTGGTTCATGGGTCATGGAGCAAACCGGTCGAAAAATGGATCTCTGGCAGGGATCCTGTTATGTCCACGTAGAGTTCACAAGGGATTCCATCAATCGGATCAAAGCCGAGTATCCGGATGCCTTGGTTGTCGCGCACCCTGAATGCACCCAAGCGGTGAGGTTATTGGCGGATGAAGTTTGCTCGACTGAGCGGATGGTCGATTTTTGTAAAAAGACTGAGGTGAAGAACATCATTGTGGTGACTGAGAGTGGCATGCTCCACCGGTTGAAACGTGAGTGTCCGGATAAAAACCTGATTCCGGGTCCGACGGATCGTTGTGCCTGCGCGGATTGCCGTTACATGAAAATGAACACCATGGAAAAATTACGAAACTGTCTGCGTGATTTGTCGCCAAGGGTGGAAATGGATGAGGAAATCCGTCGTCGTGCTGAAACCCCATTGCTCAGGATGTTGGAACAATCAAAATAACTCATGGGCGGCTAAAGGATTGCTCGCAAATTGCGTTGCCATCAAAATTCTTTCAGATAATGTATTTATATTGTCATCTAGTTTAGACTTTAACTCAAAAATCCCAACAATATGAAAATCCAAATCAAACAACCTATGCATCGAGGATTCACGCTCGTGGAATTACTCGTCGTCATTGTGATTATCGCCGTTCTTTCCGCGCTAGGTTTTAGTGTTGGTATGGGAGCTCTGCAAAAAGCACGCATGGTTACAGCGCAATCTTCAGCAACCAATATCGCTAGTGCGGTTGAGGCATTCTACTCGGAATATCATCTATTGCCTGACCCAGCTGGCGCCTCTGCGGATAACAGCAGTTCACCTTACGAAACAGTCGACGACTCAAATGGGACCGATCTATTGGATATTTTAGCAGGTTTTGAAGATGATGCAGATGACATGCAGAATGATCGTAAGGTGAAATTCTTGTCAGTGAAAGAAGCTGAAAATCCTAAGAAAGGTGGGATTGTATATAATGCTAAAGGCGATAAAGTGGTGGGAATATATGATTCCTGGGGTCAGCCTTTCTTCATCGTTCTCGATTACGATTATGATGGTCGTTTACTATTCAATCCGAGTTCCAAATACACCTATGAAGCGAAGTTGAACAACAAGCGAGTTGCGGTTTATAGTCTTGGCACAGATTCACCGGACGATGCGAAGCGCAAGGATTTGGTCAAAACTTGGTAATTTTTCACCTTAAACAAATTTTCATACAATATCTAAAATGAGATGGTTCTTACTTATCGCCACCGTGGTTTCATTAAATTCGTGTAACACCATGATTGGCGTCTGGCGCGACACCAAAGCAGGTTACCACTGGTCCAAAGAAAAGATTCAGAACTCAGGCAGTGGATCGGAGCAAGAATACGGAGCTCCTGTTTACTGATGTAATGAAATCGCTTCCTGTCGCTTGCCAAGTTCACGGGTAAGGATTAAAACAAAGCCCATGAATCGACCCTTTTTCTACACGCTCGCACTCGTTTTGCTTTCTGTTGTTTGTTTCTGTCAGGCGGAAAAGCCAGCAGAACTCTCCAAAGTTCGTTTAAAGACCAATAAAGGAGATATTGTCATTCAACTTGATGCCGATAAAGCCCCAGTAACTGTTGAGAACTTCAAAAAATATGTTGCGGCGGGTCATTACAACGGCACGGTTTTTCACCGTATCATCGATGGATTCATGATTCAGGGTGGAGGATTTGCTAAGGACGGTGAAAAGTTTGTGGAAAAGAAGACAGGGGCAGGAATTGTAAACGAGGGTCAGAATGGTTTGAAAAATGAAGTTGGAACGATTGCAATGGCAAGAACCAGCGACCCTAATAGCGCGACCGCTCAGTTTTTTATCAATGTTGCGAGCAACGAAGGGCTCAATTTTCCTAGCAATGGTGGCTATGCGGTTTTCGGTAAAGTGATCGCAGGCATGGATGTGGTGAATCAAATCAAGGCGGTAAAAACAGGAGTGAAAGAATTGGGGAATCTAGATCCACGCAGTGGACAACTCGTCCCATCGCCTTCGAGAGATGTGCCTTTGGAGCCTATCATCATTGAGACTGCCACCCTAGAATAAGTCACCTTACTTTTTTAGCTATGCAACTTTGGTTATGCCCCGTCCTAGCTTTTTTGCTCGGCTCCATTCCGTTCGGTTTGCTTATCGCAAAGGCGAAAGGGATCGATATACGTCAACATGGTTCAGGAAATATTGGTGCTACCAATGTGTTGCGCATCGTCGGAAAAAAATATGGGATAGGTTGTTTGTTGTTAGATGCGTTGAAAGGATTTGTTCCTGTGGTCATTGCAATCTCTCTGATCCAATTCGAAGGAATGAAAAATCCAATGAGCATGAATACGCTGGCAGCGTATGCACATGATTTCAGTATGCCGACGGCACAGATTTTTCAGGTGTTCACTGGCCTGTGTGCGGTGCTTGGGCATAATTACACACCCTGGGCAGGCTTTAAGGGAGGTAAGGGTATCGCTACCTCGGCTGGAGTGTTTATTGCACTGATGCCAGCAGCCATCGTTATTCTGATCGTTATCTGGATGCTTGCTTTTCTGATCAGTCGATATGTATCACTGGCCAGTATCATCGCCGCTGCAGCCTTGCCGTTGGTTACGCTTTGGGGCTCATGGTTCCATGGAAAAATTCAGAATGATACGTGGAATAAACCACTTTTTGTTTTCACCGTGATCCTCGCCCTGCTGGCTATTTGGAAGCATCGCAGCAACATCGTGCGCCTGCGTAACGGCACCGAACATCGTTTTACCCGTAAGCCGAAATCCTCCAATGTCTAATAACTCGATCATCTCCGCCGCTATTTTAGGTTCAGGTTCATTCGGGACGGCTATCGCCAAGCTGTTGGCGAAAGATTTGGAATCTTTGCTCATCTACGGACGTGATCCGGAAATCATTGCTGCGATCAATAACGAGCGCAGGAATTCACGGTATTTGAAAGGAATCTCATTGCCCGAAAAGATTCGGGCGACCAGCGAGATAGCCGACGTTGTGAATTATCCCTTGGTGATTTTTGCGGTTCCGACCAGTGCCACCCGTCAATGTGCGGAACAGCTTGCTGTTTCTGGTCTGCCAAAACGTACCGTGTTGCTCTCCTGTTCCAAGGGAATCGAAAAAACCACCGGCGATCGTATGAGCGAAATTTTGCGAGGTGTTTTTCCTGAAAATCCTATTGCTGTTTTATCTGGCCCGAATCATGCGGAGGAAATTGCATTAGGTCAGGCAACATGTGCGGTCATTGGATCGGAAAATCAGGAAGTTGCTACCGAGTTACAAAAATTGTTCACCAAATCATATTTCCGCCCATACACGAGTAATGATCTTGCAGGGATTGAACTGGGTGGCGCGATTAAAAACGTTTACGCCATCGCAGCCGGTATGTCGCACGGCTTGGGTTTAGGCGATAACGCGGTCGCGGCTCTGGTGACGCGTGCACTCGCTGAAATGACCCGACTCGGCACCGCTCTCGGCGGGCAGCCAGAAACCTTTGCTGGTCTATCAGGTGTGGGGGATCTCATCGTGACCTGCTTTTCTGAGCATTCACGGAATCATCGAGTTGGTCTTGCGCTAGGTCAGGGTAAAACTCTCGAAGAAGCAACCCAAGTGCTCGGTATGGTCGCGGAAGGTGTGCCGAATACGTTTTCGATTTACGAAGCCGCACGAAAAGCCAATGTCCGCACGCCCATCATTGATGCTGTTTATTCGATTTTGTATGAAGGTAAGCCGGTTGCTGCGGCGATGAGCGAACTGCTTACTAGAGATACACGTATGGAATCCGAATAGTTGATCTATATTCATCCGATAATCCAAAGGAAATATGATTCAGAATCGTTGTCGGCTTGCTAAGATGTCGATGTGCGATAACGATCCATCGCGAGGCTGATGACACCATTTTTTAAAAAAATACTCGGGATGAATTGGGTGATGGTGCTAGTGATGTATGCACTGCTCATCTTCGGAGTTTTTATGATCGAAAGTGCGGCGCGGCATTTACCGGTTAGCTTAGAAAGAATAAAGGAATTCGGCTCTGCGGGCGGGTATTATGCGGATTTGCAGAAGAATTGGATTCTGTTCGGTAGTGTGGCCTATTTCGCTGCGGCATTTATCGATTACAAATGGATTCGCTGGTTAGGAGTTCCAATATATCTTGTTAGCTTAGGGTTGATGCTGATGGCGATGCAAGCGGACGATAATGTGCACCGCCTAACTATTGCTGGTTTGAGTTTTCAACCAGCCCAACTAGGTGTGACTTCAGGTATTATCATGATTGCTTGGTTAATGCAGGATCTTCCGATGCTTCATCATCGCCTTGGAAATCCTTTAATCAGAATTGGGGTGATAGGAGTGGTCTCTGCTATCCCGTTTCTTATGGTCATGAAAATGGGCGACATGGGATCTGCGCTTGTTTGGATTCCCGTGGTCATCGTCTCGCTGTTAGTTTCAGGTATTCCATTTCGGATACTTACATTTATCGGCTTGGTCTCTGCCGGAATTTTG
>CAMCYT010000041.1 GCA_945885485.1 Prosthecobacter debontii | reverse complement strand
TCGGAAAATCCAAACTCGATTCCGCTGCCGCTCGCCTTCGTGAAACGAATCCACACATCGAGCTCGAACTCTTTCCCGTCCGCTTCACGCCCGACAACGCGCTCTCGATCACAGAGAAATACGACATCATCATCGATGGCTCGGATAATTTTCCCACACGGTTTCTTTCGAACGACACCGCATTCTTTCTGAAAAAGCCACTCGTCTACGGAGCGATCCATCGTTTCGACGGGCAGATAACCGTTTTCGCTCCGCATCTCGGCGGACCTTGTTACCGGTGCTTGTTGCCTGAAATTCCACCACCCGGCGCTGTGCCGAATTGCGCCGAAGCCGGTGTCCTCGGCGTGCTGCCCGGGATCATCGGATCGCTCCAAGCGATGGAAGCGATCAAGCTCATCCTCGGCATAGGCGAAGTGCCCATCGGAAAACTTTTGATCTACGATGCGCTTCGTTCTTCATTCCGCTCGCTGAAACTTCGTCACGATCCCGCTTGCCGACTCTGCGGAGAAGCTCCCACGATCACATCCGTTCGCAATTCCGAAACCACCGCCAACCCCTCCTGCCAAATTAAAGATCCCACCATGCAAACCATCACCGCCGCCGAACTCAAAGACCGCCTCGATTCAGGAAACCTCAACGCATTACTCATCGATGTCCGCGAAGAAGGCGAATGGCAAGTTGTCAACATCCCCCAAGCCAAGCTCGTGCCGCTGCAAACCATTCCAGCTTACGCGCCGAATCTCCCCAAAGACATGGAAATTATCATCCACTGCAAAGCCGGCATGCGCTCAGCCAGAGCCTGCGAATATCTGATTTCCATCGGTTTCGAAAACGTCACCAATGTCGAAGGCGGGATGGATGCGTTTCAGAAACTTTGAGTTGGTGGGTTTCTGCCGACAGAAAAATTTTGGGTAGAAAAATAGGAATATTTCTCAGGTGCGCTCAGTTATTTTGTGAAATTAAGAAATTGAACCACGGATTGCACGGAATACACAGAATGGTTGTTTTCTGGCTAACCATCTACTTTTATAGTAATTCTCCACTCCGTGTATTCCGTGTAATCCGTGGTTCCAATCATATCAAGTCATGACCTCTCTAACAAAAAATATATTTCTTTTTCTCCTTCTCGCCACCTCTTCCATCGCCGCGCCGGAGAAGAAAGTCATCGATGGCGTGATGTATCACATTCTGCAGGTTTCACCTGATCGGATTCAGTTGTTGTGGAAAGGCGACGATGGTCAGCAGTTGCGAACTTTCCCAGCGGCTTCGAAATATCTGAAAGGGAAGGGGATAGAGGTGGAGACTTTGATGAACGGTGGGATTTTCGAGCCCGGTGGCATTCCGAGTGGTTTGCTGGTGCAGGATGGAAAAGAAGCCCATCCAGTGAATCGGAACAAGGGCGAGGGTAACTTTTTCCTGCAACCCAACGGAATTTTTCTGATCTCTGATAAGGGTGCTGCGGTGATCCGAACGGATGAATACCCGTTGAAAAACGTCGTCGTCAAACTAGCGGTGCAGTCGGGACCGTTGTTGTTGCGGGGTGGAAAAGTTCATCCTGCATTCAATGCGAATTCCAAATCAGAATTGCATCGCAACGGCGTGGGTGTGACCAAAACTGGCGAGGTAGTTCTCGTGATGACCGATTTCCACTCCGAGAAATTCGTGAATCTTCATCAGTTCGCGCGGCTTTTTAAATCACTCGGTTGTGATGATGCATTGTTTCTCGATGGAACGATCAGCCAAATGCGTTCCGGTGCGGATATGGAAAAGCAAAGCGGTAGTTTCGGTTCGATCTTTGCGGTGGTGAAAGCGAAGGATTGAAATAGATAGAGAACCACAATGGTAGCACAGCGGACATAGCCGGAGGCAAATGAACACAGATAAACGCGGATAAGATCTGTGAATGCGGTAGGGCGCCATCGCCGAGGGCGCCGCATGGAATGAGAAAGAATATGATGCTTCAAAGGATAATCTAATACGTTTCGCTTCGCGCGGCGCCCTCGGCGATGGCGCCCTACCTTTTTCGGACGACACCTTCAATCTTGTGTCTACATCTTCACCGCTTTAATTCCAAGAAACAGCGGAAACTCCTCTGCTGCTTTGTGCTCGGCTTTGCTGAATGGGCCGGATTGTGATCTGCGGTGGGAGAAAAGTTCCGTGCATTTCGTGACGCCCATGCCCGCTGCGCCGATGACTGTTAGAAGATCTGCCAGAGGTCGATGATAAAACACTGTGCCTTCACCGGTGTTGAGGCCGGGGCGGGTTTGGATCGCGATCTCGAGTGCTGAGCCGTATTTATCTAACCGACGGAATTGAACTTTCTGATCACCGTCCCAACCCCAATGGCTTTCTTTGGGGATTCGGAAACACGGATGCATCATCACGATCGCAAAACTTCCGCCGGGCTTGAGCGCGGCGGAAACATTTTTCATCAGTGCCGCCGCATCTGGCACATCATGCACGGCCATCACGCAGGCGGCTTTATCAAAACTGCCTTCCGCCCACGGTGCTTTCCCGCACGCATCGGCGACCTCGAAACTCACTCTTGGCTTGCCACCATTTCGCTGCCGCGCTGCCGAAATGAGTTTGTCACTGGCATCGACCCCATGAATTTTGCCCGCTCCGGCTATCAGAAGATGTTTCACCAAAACTCCCTGCCCGCAGCAGACATCGACCACGGCATCGCCTTTTTGAATATCCAGCAGCTCCATGACTCCCGGCAAAATGACGTTTTGGTGGTAATCCGAGCCATCCGCGCCCACGAGCTTGTCATACCAGCCAGCGACTCCATCCCAACCTTTGTCGTTTCCTGGCTTCGCCGCTCCAACAGCCGGTTTGCCGGCGAATTTCTTAGCTGGGATCGGCCCCTTGTTGGTTCCTTTGTGGGGAAAGGATTTACCTCTGCGCTTGCCTTCGTTCCATTCCATTTCTGCAAATAAGCCCTCATCTGCCGCCTCTGGCGATGAAAAATCCACTTAGCGGTAATGGAATCCTTCTGTGATCAAGGGTCTTTTTTAAAAATCACATTTGTTACAAAATATTCGTTGACCCAACACCCATCCCGTGTTTTTTTCCCACTGTCGCAAGACAAGGCGGCTCGACTGAACGTCCCTTTGGGTTTTTGGGTTTTTCCCGGGGATAATCGGTCGAGCCGCTCTTTTTTTTGCCCAGATGCGACGTTTATCTCTAAACGTCCATATCTGAAGGAGTTAAATATCATACCGCGCTCTTCCGTCGTAAGGGCCGCTAGATATGGACGGTTAAGATAACCGTCCCTGCCATAGTCCTTGATATGTGCCGCGTAGGTTCTCTAATGGCGGCATGGCAATCGTTTGGAGCGACGGAAAATTTTTGGAGGAAACTGTTTTTTTGGTTTCTCCCATAGATCGTGGACTGTGCCATGGACTGAGTTTGTTTGAGACGATCTTGGCGGTCGATGGCCAACCACGACTCCTCGCGGAACATTTGAGACGTCTGAAAAGTGGATTGGTGCGATTGAATGTCCATCGGGTTGAGATCGATGTGCCTGGTCTGCACCATGCAATGGTTGAGCTACTGGAGCGTAACTATCTAGACCGCGGTATGGCCAGAATTCGTTTTGCAATCAGCATGGGTGAAGGACCGATGAATCTAACAGACAGTGGTCGGGCATGGGCATGGATGACCGTTTCCAAGGTCGATCCATCGGAGGTAGATATTCGCCTAACTCTCGCGCCATGGCGAAAGGATAATGAAAGCATGTTGCGTGGCTTGAAAGTCGGTAGCTACGCGGAAAATCTCATCGCGCTCGATATAGCTCGGCATGAAGGATGTGATGAAATGTTGTTTTTCAATACGTCTGATGAACTCTGTGAAGCGGCGATGGCAAACGTGTTTCTGATTCGTGGGAAGGAACTGTTCACTCCAAGTCTCGATAGCGGCTGCCTGCCTGGCGTGACTCGCGAACTCGTCCTCAAACTCGCGACCGCTCAAAAAATCTCATGCCGCGTGAAATCCCTCAGCAAAAAAGATCTCAATAAAGCAGATGGGATTTTCCTGACATCTTCGATCAAAGGCCCACTCTGGGTTTCTACGTTTCAAGGCGAAATCTACCCCGTGCATCCTCTCTTCAACACGATACGAACCCTGTGGCTGGAAAATATGCGAAACGAAGCCTTATCCTAGGCCGATCAAGCCAAGGAAATGCAACCGCGAATAAACGCGAATGAAATCAAATCTGCTTTAGATAGAGTCGCGCAAAAGTAATTAAAATTCTCTTAAATTAGCGTCCATTCGCGTTCATTCGCGGTTAAATCAATCTACCCAACCAAGGGTTTTTCCTTTCCGAACGCCGGGGAGATCGTCCAATATCCTCTCTGTAACCCCAACCCTAACCAAAATTATGTCACGTCCAGTCACACTTTTCACCGGCCAATGGGCCGATCTTCCACTTGAAAAACTCGCGCCGCTTGCTGCAGAAATGGGCTATGATGGCCTTGAACTCGCCTGCTGGGGAGATCACTTCGATGTCGATAAAGCGAATTCGAAAAAGAACTACATCAAAGAAAAATGGGAGCTTCTCGCCGATCATGGCCTGACCTCCTACGCGATTTCCAGTCACCTTGTTGGTCAAGCGATCTGCGACAACATCGATGAACGCCACAAAGCGATTCTTCCTCCGCACGTGTGGGGCAAAGGCGATCCAGAAGGTGTCCGCAAACGCGCCGCGAAAGAAATGATCGATACCGGAAAGGCCGCTCGCAAATTTTTCAACGCCCAACCCGGTCGCAAGAGCAAAGACAAAGACGAATTCCCAGCAGTCGTCAACGGCTTCACCGGATCGTCGATCTGGCACGGCCTTTACGCCTTCCCTCCAACCAGCCAGGCATTTTACGATAAAGGTTTCGAAGATTTCGCCAAACGTTTCACGCCTATCCTCGATGCGTTTGATAAGGAAAATGTCAACTTCGCCCTCGAAGTTCACCCGACCGAAATCGCCTTCGACATCGCCACCGCACAACGCGCTCTCAAAGCGGTGAAAAACCACAAACGTTTCGGCTTCAACTACGATCCTTCCCACCTCGGTTACCAAGGGGTCGATTACATCAAATTCATCCGTGATCTCGGTCACCGCATTTTCCACGTGCACATGAAAGACGTTTGGTGGGGCCACGGTGACGGTTCCGTCGGCGTGTTCGGCGGCAGTACCGATTTCGGCGATTCACGCCGCTTCTGGGATTTCCGTTCGCTCGGTCACGGTGATATTGAGTTCGAAGACATCATCGTTGCACTCAATGATCTCAAATACGCGGGTCCGCTCTCCGTTGAGTGGGAAGACATCCGCATGGATCGTGTCCATGGCGCTACCGAAGCAGCTGCATTTGTTAGAAATGTTGACTTCCCAGGTTCGAACGTCGCTTTCGACGCCGCATTCGACAAATCCAACCAATAATATTTATGTCAATCAAAGTAGGAGTCATCGGTGCCGGATGGATGGTGAAATACCATGCCGAAGGCTTTCGCGCAGCGGGTGCGGAAATCGTAGCGGTCGCGGATCCGTTGCCGGGTGCAGCGGAGAACGCAGCTAAGCAATGGAACATCGCCAAAACCTTCGATACCGTGGATCGGATGTTGGCAGAAGCTCCAGAGATCGATGCCGTTAGCATCATTGTCCCGAACAAGTTTCACGCCCCACTCGCCATCCAGTGCCTCGAAGCGGGCAAACATGTTTTCTGTGAAAAACCTCCCGGCTTGAATGCTGCGGAAGTGGCGGAGATGATCGAAGTTGCGAAAGTAGCTGGCAAAACATTGATGTTCAATTTCAACAACCGCGCTCGTCCTGAGTCACAAGCGATGAAAAAATACGTCGATGACGGAACGGTAGGAACCATCAATTCCGCGCAAGCGAAATGGATACGCCGCACCGGGATTCCCGGCTTCGGCGGTTGGTTCACCACTAAAGCTATGTCTGGCGGTGGTGCAACGATCGATCTGTTGCACATGATCGATCTGGCACTCTACCTCATGGGCTACCCGGAACCTTCGCACGTTTTAGCTAATACCTTTGATACCCACATCACCGATCCCGGCTTCAAAGGCCCATGGGGAATTCCTGACCGCGAAGGCGGCACCACGGATGTCGAGTGCGCGGCGCATGGTTTTGTTAGATTCAAAACCGGCCAAGTTCTCAGCCTCCAAGTTTCATGGGCGGAAATGGTCAAACGTGAGGAAGTGTCCGTCGTTTTCCAAGGCACCAAAGCCGGAGGAAAAGTCGAGCGCTTGTTCGGTCGCGATGGTCTGGATGAAACCGCCATCGATACCTGTGAACTCTACGTTCAGGAAAACGGCAACAGCGTGAACCGCACGATTATCACTGAAGCATGCGAAGACATGGGCCGGATCCATTCCGCTTCCAACTTCATCCACACGATCAACGGCACCGCGGAGCCTTTCAACACTCCCGATCAAGCCCACAAGCTCATGTGGATCATCGATGCGCTCTACGAATCGGCTAAAACCGGTAAGCCAGTGAGCTACAAATAACCGATTTCCATGCAGGAAAATATCCAATCAACGGGCGGGCAGGATCATTCCAGTCCGCCCGTTGCTGCGGATATGCTTGTCGTGCTTTGTACCTTTCCCGATCAGGAGACTGCACGCCGCATTTCCAAGGAGATCATCTCCGAAAACCTCGCCGCCTGCGTGAATCTGATCCCTGCGGTGGAATCGATCTATCGTTGGGAAGGGAAGATCGAGCAAGCAAACGAAGTGTTGGCGATTTTCAAAGTTGCGGCTGATGGGTTTATGGATCTGGAAAATACTTTGCTAGAAAAGCACCCTTACGAAACACCGGAAATTATCGCGATCACTCCAGATCAGGTTTCGGAAGGTTATTTGAAGTGGGTTATAGGTGGTAAGTATTTTTTAGATAAATTGCACCTAACCGTTTCTAATTTGGGTCAACTCGGCGCGTTGACCCTACCGTTTAAAGGTAGGGTCGACTGGCCTCAGTCGACCGTGATTGTCTTTTTGGCGGATTCCAAAATTTCCGCCATGCGTGTGAAATGCGCATCATCAAAACCCACTTCGCGTTTCAGGAAGACGTCGCGTTCGAGGACGTTGGGATCGCGGTCTGCGGCGCGCCAAGTTTTGAAGCTGATCAAACCCATTCGCCACGGACCGAAGCCGTTGACGGCGATGGGGAAATCACTGCCGTGGATGATGCGATCGCGCACGGATGCGGGGAGAACTTTTGGCAAGGTTCGGCTGCGGATCGGACTGCACAGGGCGGAGTTGTCGCCGTAGAGATTCGGCCATTTTTTGAACATTTCGATGAGGTCATCGGTGTAATCGGCATCCCACAATCCCGAACGACCTGCGCAGTGAGCGGCGATCACGGTGACTCCGCATTCGAGCGGATATTTCAGCAACCGAGGATCGGCAAGCAGTGGATTGATGACAGGAAGAGAAAGTTCACCTCCGGTGTGAGAGAGTAGGATCATTCCGGCGGCAGCCATTTTTTCAAAAAACGGTTTATGCTTCGGATTCGAGTAATCAACGTTGAGGCAGTTCGGTAGCAATTTCAGAACCGGTGCGCCTGCGGTGATGCAGCGGTCCAGTTCTTCCATGGCGTCAGGGCGGGATGGATGGATGGAAACGGCGGGAATAAATAAATCCGGATACTCGGCGCAGACTTTAAGAAGATATTTGTTCGGAACATAAAACGCGCCTTTTTCGGGCATGGCCTTGCCATCGTTGGTGTAAGGCAGGTCTTGTGCCAATAACACCACGGAGTCCAAAGATGAAGTGCGAACCATGTGAACCAATCGATCTAACAACGCTCCGTCGAGCCCGGTTTGCAAGCAACCCGATGGCAAGCCAGCGGATTTCACAATTATGCGCGCCATCAATTGGTGCAGCGGCGTCCTCATTTGTAACCAACACCCACTGCCGGAGCTTCCGTCTCCAACTAAATGCACATGACAATCGATTCGCTTCAGCGCGGATTTTTCCATGCATTAGAAATAAACGATAGGTTAGATCTCGTCGATAGATAAGGTAGGGTCGCCTGGCCTCTGTCGACCCAATTCAAAAATCTCAACGCACGATTGATAAACGGAAGTGAGACCTTCATTAAGAGCCCACCGTTTCAGAATCACGGTCAACTCGGCGAGTTGACCCTACCTTTTTTGCAAGGTGGGGTCGCCTCGCCTGGTCGGCCCAAATTAGATATCTCAACGCTGGGCAATGGTTTCCGGTTTCATACGGAATACTACGACCCGGCGATCTTGGCTGCGAAGGGCTTCGGTAGCATCCTCGGGGCGATGTGCTTCGCTTTCGCCATAGCCGACAGGAAGCAGGCGATACGGAGAGACGCCTTGGCGGACGATTTCTCTAACAATGTATTCGGCGCGCTGCTGGGAGAGGATCATGTTGCTTTCATAACTTCCTTCGGCGGATGCGTGACCTTCGATGACGAAGCGTTCGTCTTCGGGCATGGCTTTCATCGCATCGGCCATGACGCTGACGACATCATAGGAATATGGATCGGAGAACTGGGTGGAACCCTGAAGAAACAAGATGTCTTCACTGGAGATCATGGACTTTTCATCGACCGGATAGGAAACAACCCATGAGTTTTCACCGCGGTAGTTTTCGGGTGGCAGGGGCATGGCGTATTGTTGAGAATCATCCCGGCGATCGTAAAAAATAGGGGCCATTTCACGGGTAGGTTGAAAACGGACTTGGTTCATGGCAAGTGCGGCCATGAGGATAGCGGGGATGGATGTACGTGAATCGTAATGCACGTAGCGACGCCCATCGTTCAGATAGCGCGGGCGGACATATTCGATGCGTTCGACGACACGTTGTTCATTATGCGGATCTCTTTTGTCATCGTGATAAGAAGAATGACGGAAAAAATCCGGAAGCGGTCCATCAACTTCGCGGCCACGCAAGCGCTCTTGGTAATAGGTCGTTGCTGCGCGACGTTGGTCGGGTGAGGGCTCGGGTGCGCGCCTATCTCCTTCATACTGGCGTTCGAAGCGCGGACGAAATCGCTCTTCGCGATCCACTTCGGCTCGTGAAATTCGGCTTTCAGTTCCGAGAATTTCATTGATCACGGACTGTGCGTCCTTGCGACCTTCGATGCGGGTCTTGCGTTGGTCGAGATCGCGATGCACTTCGCGCGTCACATCGCTGACTTTACTTTCTGCTAGGCGCTCAGGTTCTGTTACTGGGACTTCGACGATTTCGGGTTTCGTGGGTCTTTCACGTTTATCGGGAGTGGGCTTGGGTAATTCCTTTTTCTCGACAGCTTCTTTAGCGAGTTGCTTGGCGTGTTCGGCAGTTTCTTTCCCACGCTCAGCAGCTTCTTTGACGGCTGCTTCAGCGCGATCGGAAGTTTCTTTGAGGGCTTTTTCAGCCTGTCTTGCAGTTTCTTTGGCGAGTTTAGCAGTTTCTCGCGCAGCTTTTTTCGCGGTTTCTTCGGCGAGTCTGGCAGTTTCCTTGGCGAGCTTTGCTGCCTCCCTTTCCTTCTCTGCTATTTTTTTGGCGAGAATGGCCTCAGCTTTGTCTATTTTGGATTTCTCGGCCTCGGCGTCTGTAGTTTTACTCACGATCTTGTCTTGATCTTGAGCGTGAGCCGTAGGATTCAACAGGAGGAGGGGGATGTTGAGAAGAATGAATGGGATGTGGTGCTTAGGTTTCATGGGATCGGTTGTCGCTAATGACGATGTTAACCGATAACCGTTCCATGGATTAAAACCATGGGGCGTAACCCTACTTTGCTTTTCGCAGTGAGCGAATCTGCGATTCTGTTAGGTATACGGCAGCAGAATGCTGCCGCTCCTTGTGGCGAATCACTCCACAATCACGGGTGTTCCCACTTCCACATTTTCGAAAAACTTTTCGGCCATGAGGTGGGGCATTCTAACGCAACCGTGGGATGCGGCGTAGCCGGGGAGGTAGCCGGTGTGCATGCCGATGGCGTTGTTGAAGCGCATGAAGTAGGGCATGGATGCAGGATAATAGATCTGACCTGGTCCGACTTTGTCGACTCGGATGTCGGCACTGTCGTTGATGACTTGTCCGGTGGCTTTGTCTTTGATACAGCCGTAGAGGGTGGATTTGTGATCCTTGTTTTTCTGGATGATTTTGTATTTTCCCGGAGGTGTGCCGGAATCTTCTTTTCCAGAGGAGATTTTTGAAACGCCGACCAGTTTATTGCCTTTGTAAAAATAGGCCTTTTGATGGGTGCGGTTGATCTTGATGACGGATGGGCCTTGCACGTCATCGCCTTCCCAGTAGGAGACGTCATCGGGAATGGCTGGAGCTGGATGATGCGGGCCGCCAGAGGTCGGACGTTGGATCGGGCCACCGATACCGGCGAGGTAATCGGATCCCGGAGGCTTGGTGTCGATGCAGGAAACAAAGAGCATCGCACAGGCGAGTAGGAGAAAGTATTTCATGTATGCGTGGTAATTAGGCTGGATCCGGCGGATTTGCAAGCCCGGTGGTCGGGTAAGCGCGTAGCAAGAGTTGCGGAAACGGAAAAAATTCCATAAACAAGAGACTCATGCAGGAAGAACTACTGGTATTGCCACCAAATTTTGAAATCGAACGCACGTTGCAGGAGCAGCTCAGCGGCCGGCCCGGCCACCAACGTTGTGTGGTGGGGGATACGGAATTGCTGCTCGTGGTGCATGAAGTTCCGGAAGCTGGTATTCCCGAACGCAAGGCGATTTTCTTTTGGCGGCAGCATAATGGCAAGTGGTTTCAGCCAGGCGGGCCTGGCTTGGATGAGCTCAGTGCGTTGCTAGATCGATATGCGAAGGCTATTGATACGAACGAGGAGTTGTTAGAGAAGACAGAATCCACGGAGTTGGTTTTCAAAATCCTCAGGCATGCCGGGCCCCTTACCCGAAGCTCGCGTAACCTGGTGCACGCGCTTGAGGAAGTGCTTACTCAAGAGCCGGATGACCGAATTATCCTGTCTTTCCGTGACCGAGCTAGGGAGCTGGAACGGGCGGCTGAACTCCTGCAAAGTGATGCCCGGGAAACCCTGATTTTCTGGCAGGCGGAGGCTTCCGAAGCACACGCCAAGTCCTCGGATCGCTTGGGAAAAATTCTTTTCAAACTGAACCTCGTCACCGGCTTTTTCCTGCCTGTTGTCGCCTTGGGAAGTTTGTTCGGGATGAATGTTAATTTGCCGGATTTTGTTCATGAATTATTTTGGCTGATCTTTTTCGGCGGGCTTGGGGTTGGCGGATTGCTGTTGTGGTTTGTTGGTCGGAAAAATGATTGATCTGTTAGCTATGAAAAGACTTTTGGTGATAGGTGCCGGATATTTAGGCGATGAAATTTTGAGGCAATTCAAAGCTGCAGGATGGCAAACCATCGGTGCATCGTTGAGTGGCGGAGAGAATCTGATCGCCTGTGATGTGGGTGATCCGGCATCGGTGGCTGCGCTTCCCGATGCGGATGCGATCATTCATTGTGCGGCATCGGGTCGTGGAGGTGAGGATGCCTATCGGAAAGTTTATCTCAACGGCTGCGAAAATCTTGTCCGCCGATTTCCTGAAGCAAAGATCGCCTTTACCTCCAGCAGTTCGGTATATGCGCAGCAGAATGGCGAGTTGGTGACAGAGGAATCCGAAACCATTCCGGATCGTGAGACGGGTAGGTTGTTGCTGGCTGCGGAAAAATGTGTGACCGATGCCGGTGGCGTGGTCGCAAGGCTCGCAGGAATTTACGGGCCAAACCGCAGTGTGTTGTTGAGTAAATTTAAAAGCGGCGAGGCAGTGATCGAGGAAGACGGTCGGCGTTTTATCAATCAAATCCACCGCGATGATGCAGCCAGTGCGTTGCTGTATCTGTTTTTCCTAACAGAATTTCCGGCAGGTCAGGTTTTCAATGTCTGTGATTCGGAAAGCTTAACTCAGCTGGAAGTTTACCAAGGGCTATCCGAAATATTCGGAAAAGATCTTCCGCCCAGCGGGCCCCGCGATCTGAATCGCAAACGTGGTTGGACCCACAAACAAGTCTCCAACGCTAAGCTCAGAGCAACTGGTTGGCAGCCGAAATATCCGTCGTTTCTGGATGCGGTGGCGGAGCTACTTCCGTTACTAAATTCTTGGGTGCCGCCAAGCTCAAATGAGGTTGGTTGGATGGGGCTTAATCCTGAGCAATTGCGCAAGGCAATCGATGAGGATTCACGATAAGGAGCCAAAGCTATTTACCAAAATTCTAAAAGCGAAAGCTAAGAGCGAAAGCTAAGAGCGAAGCTCCTTCGTTTCCTTCGTTAACTTCGTTAACTTCTGTGCAAAGAAATATTTTACAGGAGCAAACGAAGATAACGAAGGTTGGAAAAAACAAGCTTTCACAGCGTTCCGCTCCACGTCCAAAGGTTCGCGTCGAAATATTTTTGTGCGGTGTGGATCAAGCCTTCCGCGCGACCTTTGGGGCGGAGGATGGCGATGATGGTTGAGCCGGATCCGGACATCAACACGGCTTTGGTATCGCGGCGGTTTTGCAACCAGTCTTTGAGTTCGGCGAGGTAACGATGTTTGGCAAAAACGGCTTTTTCCAGATCATTCACCAACTCCAGGCCGGCGTAGCGATAACTATCGTAGCGGACACCCGGAAGGGGTTCGGCATTCAAACAATTCTCATAAGCATCCGCTGTGGAGACGCTGAAGCCGGGCTTGAACAAAACGATGGGAAGATCCGGCGGGGTGGGGGCTGCTTCGATGATTTCACCTCGGCCTCTGCACCAGGCTGCGCCGGCGTAGAGAAAAAACGGAACGTCCGATCCGATACCTGCCGCTAACTGATGGAGTTCGTCCGTGGGCAGGGGATTTTCCAGCTGACCGTTCAGGGCTAACAGGACCGTTGCGGCATTGCTTGATCCGCCACCGAGCCCCGCGCCATGCGGAATGCGTTTTTCCAGATGGATTTGGTAATGTTGTGCCTGTCCGGATTTTTCAGTCAGAGCTTCGACCGCTTTCACCACGAGGTTACGTGAATCGGTCGCTAAACTCGGATCCGAGCAGGTGAAGGAAAAGGCATCCGCGGGCAGAATCGTGATTTCATCCGCCAAACCCGGGAGTTTAACCATCAGGGTTTCGATTTCATGGAAACCATCGGGGCGTTTTGAAAGGACGCGGAGGGAGAGATTGAGTTTGGCAGGAGAGAGCACGTTGGGTTGTGGTAGGTGAAATTTCAGCGAAGTGCAAGCAGCGCGAGCATCCGACCTGTTTGGCCTTTTTCGATCCGATACGAGTAATGCACTGTCAGGTTCGAGGCAGTGTTCTGGCAGCTATCGTGAAACTGCACAATTCCTAACTCGCTCGCCTGCTCACGGATCGTCTCAGCGAAATCGATATCGTAATCCGGCGGGCGGATACACGGTGAAACCACGCAGACGAGATCGCTTGGACACGTGCCATAAAGCTCAGCCATCCGCACCACCGCTTCACGCAGGATATTTCCTTCGGTGCCTTTTTTCCCGGAATGCAGCAACCCAATCGAACGCGTCACAGGATCGGCCAGATAGATCGCGGCGCAGTCTGCGACGTAAATCGCCAGCAGTTGACTAGGTAAATTCGTGATCAAGCCATCCACTCCGGCGTGTTGGATGATGGACTGTTCTGAAATTTTCGTGATCGCGGCGATTTGATTGCCATGAATCTGCTCGGCGTGGTGGCGGGTGAAAATTTCCGGGAAACCCTCCGTAATCCAACGGTCGTGATGCGGCGCGAGATTGCACAACGCGAACTCACGATCGCCCAAAACGTCCACGCCTGCCTGCCTTGGAATCCAAGATGCTTGGAATCCTGACAACTCAAGTAGCGGGTCTATAAAAGAAAACACCTCCGTCACGACCGAGATCGTAACGGAGGCACATCGAATTCGCCAAGCGGGTTTCGCTCGGCACAGGTAAATTTAAATGAGAGAGCGATTTCTCAGAGCGCGGTTCGTGTGTTCCACGGTTTCCGCTTCTTCTTCATCCATGCCGGCAAGGATACCTGCGAGGTCGATCGCGATTTCCTTACGCATTCTGGATACGAGCTCTACTCCTTTGGTGGTGATACGAACCATGATTTTACGACGATCTTCCGCCGCATTCACGCGCTCGACATAACCGAGTTTTTCCAAGCGATCGACCAAACCGGTGGCGGCTGCGGTCGAGTGGCCCATTTTTTTCGCGATATCCGACATCGTCAGATATTCTTCGCTAGATAAATAGGTGAGTAAAAAGAACTGAGAGAAGGAAACGTTTCCTTTGTTCAGTTCTCCAGATAGGTTGAGAATGCAGCTGCGCTGGGTAAAGAGCACGAAGTCTGCGAGGCGATCAGCGTCAGCTTTCGCCACGGTGCCGCCGGCACCAGGTGAGGTATTTTTCATGTTGGCTGGTTGTATGGTTCATGTTGGGACATGGAAGGACCTCCTCGTTTCATGAAAATCCAAACTCATCTGACTTTCATCAGCGAAGTCTGGTGGGACTTTTTCAAAAAAAACTTATAAATCCTTAGGACCGCGCCAAATTATTTAAAATTTCTGAAATGGGAAGCCTGAAATTCGACAAAAGTTAATAAATTACTCATCCGAAAGGAAAATCCTTTAAAAATAAAGAGGTTTACCCAAGCGAATCCGACACCATCGGCGGATCGAGCCGCCGCTTCGCCACTTCCAGATACTCCTGATCCAGCTCAATTCCCGTAAAATGGGATATTTTTTGAGATATTGCGGCTAAAGCCGACGATCCTATTCCTAGAAATGGATCCAGCAAGCGGGTGGCTTCGGCTTTTCCGTGGATTTTGATGCATTGCTCGACCAAAGCGACGGGAAAAGTGGCGGGGTGGGGGCGTTCGCCTTTACGGGATTGGATGGTTTCGTAGGGAATGAACCAGGTGTTTCCGCGACAGCGAAGATCCTGACCCTGAGTATGACCCCAGCGCGTGATATTGGATTTATAAACGTACGCTACGCCAGCTGCGCGGCGGTCTAGTGGGACGTCACCGGATTTCGTGAGATGAAACACGTATTCGTGGCAGTCATTGACGTAGCGCTTGGAATTGATCGGTTTGAAATGCCCAGCAGAAACGGGTTCGCCACTAGTCGGAGTGACGGTGATCGATTTGACCCAATGAAAGGTGTTTTGCAAAACGAACAGCGGCTCCGGCCCATCGGTCAGGGCGAGGACGAGTTGATGGGGGA
>CAMCYT010000040.1 GCA_945885485.1 Prosthecobacter debontii | reverse complement strand
TCCACGAAGTCCTCCGGGCGACCAAGGCGCTACCGTTTTTTTACGGGAAGAAAGTAAACATTAGAGGTGAATATTTTTCTGATTCCGCCTTCACTATCACCAAGGAGCATAGCGTCGCAAAAGCTATTGAACTTGGAGCGACGCATATTCTCGTCCTTGAGATTCACTCCCGTAACAATACCCGTTTCCAATCGCTTGCCAAAAAAATCGGCTCCCATTTGAGCGCTAAATTAACAAATCATACTCCAGAGTCAAATGGGGTGAAAATTTTCCGCTTAGGCCCTGATAAAAATCCCGCTCCAGCGGTTACTCGTAATTCTAAGCTGCTGACAGCCGCATTTGATAAAGGCTATAATAATGTGCGCGATAACGCCGAACTTCGTGCGTTTTTAGAGCCATTCATCAATAATAAAACATAATTTTTGTTTATATAATATGAAGCATATTAATTTAGCCAAATCGATCAAGGAGAGTGATTCGAATTTTCTAAAAAGTTTTCCAGATTTTTTTGTGCGTTGGCTTGAAAAAATCATAAAACAAAAGGAAATGAACGCCATTCTTGATAGGCACATTCATTGTGAGGGAGTCGAATTTCACCGTGCCATAGTCAAGGAATTCAACATTACAATAGATGTTGAAGGACTCGAAAATCTACCCGAAAAACGGAAATGCTTCTTTGTATCGAACCATCCGTTTGGAGTGATTGATGGCTTACTTCTCACTAAAACAGTAATTGAAAAATACGGAAATGTTAAAGCGATTGGCAATGAATCGTTTCACTTTGTTCAAAACCTGCGTTCGTACATTGCACTCGTAAATCCTTATGGAATGAGTCCGAGAAAATATGTTACTGAGTTAGAGAAAGTTTATCAGTCGGACGTAGCAATCACTCATTTTCCAGCGGGACATGTTTCACGCCGTTATAAGGGTAAGGTTCTGGATCGAGCTTGGCAAAAAAGCGTTATAAATCGTGCCATTTCGTGTCAGAGAGACATTGTCCCATTTTACTTTCATGGGGGTAATTCTAATCTGTTTTATAATATAAATTTAATCCGTAGGATGTTAGGAATTAAATTAAATATTGAACTCGCACTTCTGCCTCGTGAGATGTTGCTAAAACAAAATAAAACCGTAAGATTTACGATAGGAAAACCAATCCCCTGGCAAACATTCGACTCCACACACACTCATGTCCAATGGGCGCAAAAAATCAGGGAACATGTGTATAAAATGGCTGGGAAAAATGGCAGTGTAATCGATTTTTGAGAGAATCGCCACTATTTGGCTCTCTGTGAATTGGCTCTTTTTCATCGTTTCGTTTGCTTTGTAGCAACCCGAAACTCTAGTTTCAATCTGTTCCGCTACAGGGGACTCTTACAGCATCCCAATAGAAATTAGAGTTTCCAGATTAAAAGTATTTCGCATCTTTTCAAAAATCTCTTTATCTTCCTCGCAGGAGGCTATCCTTATGCTTAATAAAAAAGAACTACTCGACCTACAATTCATCGATGCGCGTGCGCGGATGATCGATATCGCTGCGTTTCTCGATCGTTTGGATCGGCATGACGGAGAGGCCGACGTGCGGTTAAAATATTACAAAGCGGCTTTGCTTATTCTGCTAGAAGACAGACCCGACCGCGCGAAGACAGTGCTTGAGGCGTTTTCCGATCATACGGCTGAAATTTCTGAGACGGCACCGTTTCAAGGAGCGTCGGGCGCACCGGTGAAATGATTTTCTACCATCTGACAGCTGCTGCAGCCCACGTCAGGCCCGCGCCGAAGACGACGAGGACGATGTTGTCGCCGCGTTTGAATGCACCGGAGCGGTTGGCTTCATCGAGGGCGATTGCAACTGCGGCCGCCGAGGTATTTCCATACTTATCGAGGTTGATGAAGACGCGGCCTTCTGGAACGGAGAGGCGCTCGGCGATAGCGTCGATGATGCGTAAATTTGCCTGATGCGGAATCACACAAGCGATGTCCTCTGGTTGCAGGCCTGAGCGAGAAATGACTTTTTCCGCCGCTTCTTTCATGCGATTGACGGCATGTTTGAAAACTTCTTTGCCCTGCATCGCGAGCGTGCAGAGATGAGAGCCGACGTTGGAAGCAGTAATCGGGCATGCCGATCCACCACCGGGGATATTGAGCAAATGCGTGAGGCTGCCATCGGTGCCCATTTCCGTGGCGAGGATCGCACCCTCGCCGGGTTTTGAGCGACGCAATACCGCGGCTCCCGCGCCATCACCAAACAACACACAGGTCGTGCGATCTTCCCAGTTTACAAATGCCGAAAGTTTCTCCGCACCAATGATCAAGGCGTTTTCAAAAGCACCATCGGAGATCATCCGTTTGCAGATTTTCATCGCGTAGAGGAAGCCTGAACACGCGGCGGAAATATCAAACGCGACGGCATTCATCGCGCCGAGTTGCTGCTGGACGTAACAAGCTGTGGCTGGTGTCAGAGTATCGGGGGTGATGGTCGCGACGATGATAAGTTGCACCTCGGACGGCTCCAATCCCGCTTGTTCCAGTGCTTTGCGTGCAGCTGCGCTGGCCATGTGCGAGGTAAATTCACCCTCAGCAGCGATGCGGCGTTCGCGAATTCCTGTGCGGGTATAGATCCATTCATCGCTGGTATCCACGCGTTTCGCCAACTCTTCATTGGTCAGGATCGTTTCCGGTAAATAACTGCCGGTTCCCGCGATGCATACTTCGTAATTCGTTGCCAACCCACTCATGTCCACAAAGGCTGGATTTGATAGCTCATTCAAACAAGCGCGAATTTCATCGCGGGACGGTCTGATCACGAGTCATGGGGAGTTCGGCCTGGAAATTTTTTTAGGAACAGTGATTTTTGCCGCTAGGTGAGGGGAGTTTGGCTTCTGAATACCGAAATGTGGGATCTAGATATCCATGTAGTCTAAATGATTCTCAAAGCTTGGGATTGCCTTCGCTGCTCTGAAATCCGAAGTTCTTTCTCATGACTCCCGCACAAAAAGGTTTTTCCATGCCGGCCGAGTGGACTCAGCAAGTCGCCACTTGGCTTTCCTGGCCTGTCGATGATCCAAGGCATTGGGGTGGGGGAAAACGCGAAATCATCTGGAACAAGTTTGCAGAAATCGCCGCCGCCATTTCACGTTATCAGCTCGTTCGGATCAACGCGCCGGGCGCTAATCACGGAGCGATCCACGCCGCATGCAATCAAGCCCGCGCAAATCTTTCCAACGTCCAGCTTTTCGATCATCCCAACAACGATGTCTGGTGCCGCGACCACGGGCCGATTTTCGTGAAAAATCCGAGCACCGCAGAAATCGCGATCACCGATTGGGAGTTCAATGCATGGGGCGGAAAATTTGCACCATGGAATCTCGACAATGCCATCCCCGAACAAGTTGCTAACTCGCTCCACCTGCAGCGCTTCGAAGGTGGCATGATCCTAGAAGGCGGTGCCATCGAAGTCAACGGACGCGGCCAACTTATCACCACCGAGGCTGTCCTGCTTAATCCTAACCGTAACCCTCATCTTTCTCGCGAACAAACCGAGCAAAAACTCTGCGACACACTCGGCGTCACAGAAATTTTTTGGTTAGAAAAAGGCATCGAGGGAGATGATACGGATGGTCATATCGACGACCTCGCGCGCTTCACCGATGAAAACATCATCCTCGCCTGTGATGAACCCGATACGGCTTCGCCCAATCATCTGGTGCTCGCTAGTAACATGTCGCGGCTCAGAAATTTCCTCACCCCATCCGGCAAACCTTACGAAATTATTCCCATCCATCTCCCACAAGCCTGTGAAATTCCCGGTTGGCGTCTTCCTGTTTTACCCGCTTCATACGTCAATTTCCTCATCCTCAATCACGCCGTCCTTATCCCAACTTTCCGCCAATCGAAAAATGATGACCGCGCCCTCGGCATAATCCACGAACTATTTCCAAGCCGAGAAATCGTCCCCATCGACTGCCTCGACCTTGTCCAAGAAGGCGGAACTCTCCACTGCATTTCTCAACAGCAACCGGAGTGATTGCCGTGGTTTTTTTATATCGTTTTCTCCATTCTTAAATCCAATCCTAATCCTGAAAATGAACATCATCCTGCTTTTTGCCTCTACGCTACTCCTCACGATAGACTTCGCATTTGCAAAGCCACCTGCGGACGCTTTCACTTATCTCGATAACGGCACGATCTGCATCGGCGTGGATCAGAGTCGTGGTTCTGCGATCGGTTACTTCGCACTCTCGAAAGAAAAACGAAATCTACTGAATCATCACGACGAAGGGCGCTTTATCCAGCAATCCTACTACGGAGATCCTGATGGATCGGTTTGGAGTAAAACCCCCTGGGTTTATAATCCGGTTCAAGGCGGAAGTTACAAAGGTGAGGAAGCCAAAACTCTCGATTTCAAACAAAGTAAAAATGAGATCTACGCCAAGGTCGAGCCCCTCCATTGGGCGAATGCAAAAACTTGTCCTGAAGCCATCATGCAGGAGCATATCACCCTCGATGGTGCAGTCGCAAAAATCCGCATGCAGCTTAACTATACCGGCCCGACTCAGCAGAGAAATGCGCATCAAGAAATGCCGGCGATGTTTGTCGACTTCGCGCTGCCGCGCTTGATGTTTGAGCTCGATGGAAAGTTAGTGAAACACGCTCCAAAAATTCTCGGGAAAGACCTCCAGCCAGAAAGCATCAAATACACTGGCAACTGGTTGGCTTACGTAGATGACAACAACTTCGGCATCGGCATCTACACTCCAGGCACGAATGAAGCCGTAACTTACCGCGCGAACGGAAAACCCGGTCCGGATGGATCCGGTTGCTCGTATGTGGCCCCCGTCCGGAAATTCCAACTTACCAAAGACTTGGTCTCAGAGTATCACTTCTACCTCACGATCGGAACGCTCGATGAAATCCGCGAACGCTTCGCAAAGTTACCTAAATAACCTACCCGTACCGCGCGACACACTACCAAAACAACCACTCCGTCCGCACGGAGCGCCACCGCTATACCCGCTATAACGACGGCTCCGAGGAACTCTACGGCCATCAATCTGACCTCAACGAATGGGACAATCTCGCCTCTCTCCCCGAACACAACGCACTCAAAAAGGAACTCGCCGCATGGTTTCCAAAAACCAATATTCCCCAAGCAACGATCGATGTGAAAAAACCAAAACCTCGCGCCATATAACTCAGATGAACCTCTCCGCGCACTCTCAGCTCTTTGCTCTCTGCTCCCTCCTCTTTGCTCTAAACTCCGATCTCTCAGCTAAATCTCCCAATATTCTCCTCATCCTCACAGACGACGTCGGCTACGGCGATCTTTCCTGTTACAACGATCAATCCAAAATCCCCACACCCAATATCGACCGCCTCGCCAAGCAAGGCATGCGCTTCACCGATGCCCACAGCCCCGCCACGGTTTGCACCCCGACGCGCTACAGCCTGATGACCGGACACATGGCGTTCCGCGTCCCTAACGGCGGTTCCGTTTTCACTGGCGTCGGTGGCCCTTCGCTCATCGCAGAAGATCGCCTCACTCTTCCAGAAATGCTACGCAATAACGGCTACTCGACCGCCGCTCACGGCAAGTGGCACATCGGTCTAACATTTTTCGATAAGGACAACCAACCCATTCATCAAAGCACACCCGCTTCCATCAACTTTATCGATTACTCACGCCCAATCAAAGGCGGCCCACTTGATCACGGCTTCGACTCATTTTTCGGCACCGCTTGTTGCCCCACAACCGATTGGCTCTACGCATTCATCGATGGCAACCGCATTCCTGTTCCTCCCACGCAAAAAATCGACCGCACTAAACTTCCGAATCATCCCTACTCCCAAGATTGCCGCGATGGCTATATCGCTCCCGATTTTCCCATGGAAGAGGTCGATCTCGTGTTCCTTAAAAAAAGCCGCGAGTTTCTGGAAAATCATACCCGCCAATCTCCAGACAAACCGTTCTTCCTCTTTCACTCCACCCAGGGAGTTCATCTGCCATCCTTCCCCGCACCTCAGTTCCAAGGTAAAACCCAAGCCGGTCCTCATGGCGATTTCATTCACCAGTTAGATTGGGTCGTGGGTCAACTTATGGAAACACTGGATAAACTTGGTGTCGCCGAAAATACGATTGTCATCCTCACTAGTGACAACGGACCTGAAGTCGACACGGTCATCGACATGCGTAAAACCTACCAACACGATGGCGCGCGTCCATGGCGAGGAATCAAACGTGATGCTTGGGAGGGCGGCCACCGCGTGCCGTTCATCGTGCGCTGGTCATCAAAAATTAAACCTGAAAGTCATTCCGACCAAATCACCAGTCTAACCGATGTCATGGCAACGCTCGCAGCTGTCGTTGGTGCTGAGTTACCAAGCAGTGCTGGAGAAGATAGCTACAATCTACTTCCTGTATGGCTCGGAAATGCGACTACACCCACACGCCCTCATCTTCTGATGCAAGCGTTTCGAGGCAAAGACACACTCTCTATCCGTAAAGATCACTGGAAATACATCGATCATAAATCATCCGGTGGCAACAACTACGAGAAACGCGAAGACCTCAAACCTTTTCACATTCCCGACAGCGATCCCTTAGCCCCCGCTCAGCTTTACGACCTCAAGGCAGATCCCGGAGAAACGAAAAATCTCTACTCATCAAACCCTGATATGGCGAGAGAACTCAAAACCTTACTCGAATCCCTCAAATCATCCGGTCGCAGCGCGCCAATTCGTAGCAACTAATCTACAGCATGAAATTTCTCTCTATTTTTCTCTTCGCTCTCAGCTCTCCGCTCCACGCTGATCCTCCTAACATCGTCTTCATCCTAGCAGATGATCTCGGCATCACCGACATCAATGCCTACGCACGGCATTTCAACGATGTAAAAACCGAAGATATTTTCTACGAAACCCCGCATCTCGACAAACTCGTCGCGGACGGTATCGCGTTCTCCCAATCCTACGCCAACCAACTTTGCTCACCAACTCGCGCGGCAATTCTAACAGGAAGAATCGCCTCAACCCTCGGTGTCACCACCGCTACACCGTACACCCAAACCTATTTCAACCAATGTCAGACACCTCCGGAAGGATTCAATCCTCACGATGTCTTGGCTCACAAAGATCCGATCAAAGGCAAACGCCCATGGATCAATGCGACCTCCAATACATCCATCGATCCCGCATTGCCTACATGGCCGAAAGTCCTGAAAAACCACGACTGCGCATTCCTTGGTAAATGGCATCTCGGCGGCCACGGGGTCTATGATTTGCAACCCGCCGCTCATGGATTTGAAGAGTTAGCCTATTACGATTCTGGCGCATCATCGTTTTTCAAATGGCAGGTAGCATGGAACAAATCCAAGCCAGTTTTCTCAACCCAACCGGGAGAATTCCGGGTCGGCAAAGCAGGGGAGCCAACGTGTGAGGATTATCTAACCAACGATGAAAAAGTCCGCGCGGTCCGTTACATCGAGAGTTGGAAAGACAATAAAAAACCCTTCGTTCTCTACTACGCACCCTTCGCGGTTCACTCGCCGTTCCAAGCGCCACCCGCCGATGTAAAATATTTCGCTGATAAAAAACAAATCGGCCACCTCGGTCGGAACAACGCCACCTATGCCGCGATGTTGAAAAATCTCGACGATGCCGTGGGTGCGATCCGCGCCTCGTTGGAGAAATCTGGTCTCGCCGAAAACACCATTCTCATCTTCACCTCGGACAACGGTGGCGTTACCTACACAGAACCCGCAGCCACAACCAATCCACCTTTCAAAGGTGGCAAAGCCATGCTCTACGAAGGCGGCGTGCGTGTCCCAACCATCGTCTATCAACCCAATCGCTTCGCTGGCGGGAAATGGTCGAACGCCGTTGTCGATTGCACCGATTTCTTACCCACCGTAGCCGAACTTACAGGAAATCCCGCTCCGCAAAAGATCGATGGTAAAAGCATGTTGCCGCTTTTAAAAGATCCATCATCTCCCGGTCCCGAGCGCACGCTGATCTGGCATTATCCATACAACGTCATCGTCAAACACCCGGACAACGGCCAACCGCTTTCCCCACATTCCGGAATCCGTGTTGGCGATCACAAACTCATCTGGGACTGGCATGGAAAACTTTCCCTCTATAACATCTCGAAAGATCCCTACGAAAAACAGGATCTCGCCGAGCAGATGCCCGAACTCACCACCAAACTTCACACCCAACTCAAAACATGGCTCAAAGATAACGTCGCTCCACGCTACATGCCCAAACGCGATCAAACCGTCCCAGCGGAATCCGCCACCGATCCGTTTCCCTTCAAGGACCTCCGTTAATCATCACCCATTCCAAAACGCCATGAAGCCCATCACACCATCGAATCTCTTCTCTCTCCCAATCTCCCCATCCCTCTTTCTCCCCCTCTTCTTCGCTCTCTGCTCTCCGCTCTCCGCTCAAAAACCTAACATCATTGTCTTCTTCAGCGATGACCACGGCTACGCGGATCTCTCCTGCATGGGCATGGAAAAAGATGTCAAAACCCCAAACATCGACCGCATGGCAGCCGAGGGCGCCCGCTTCACCGATGGCTACATCACCGCTCCTCAATGCTGCCCGTCACGCGCCGCTTTGATGACCGGTCGCGATCAAAACCGCTTCGGCCTCATCTCCAACGGTCACGGTCCGCTTCCTCTAACGGAAAGCACCATCGCGGATCGCCTGGGCAAAGCCGGTTACACCACGGGCATGGTTGGTAAATGGCATCTCGAACCTAATCACAGCGACACCGCGTTCATGGAGAAATACAAGGTTCCTGATCCTAAAAAAATTCCACCCGTCCTCGAGTTCAAATTTCATCCTCAAACACGCGGCTTTCAGGAAACGTTCTTCGGTTATGTCAACCGCTACTCCGCCACCTACGACCTCGAAGGCAATCGTTTCCCAAAACCCAAAAACATCACGACCGAAGGCGATCGCATCGACCGCCAATCCGATGCCGCTGTCAAATTCATCGATCTTCATCACGACAAACCATTCTTTCTCTACTGCGCCTATTACGCGCCGCACGTGCCGATGGCTTCTTCAAAAAAATATCTCGATCGCTTCCCTGGCGATATGCCCGAGCGTCGGCGCTATGCCCTCGCCATGCTTTCCTCCATTGACGACGGCGTGGGTCGTGTGATGGACAAACTTCAGGAACACAAGATCGATGAAAACACGTTGATCTTCTTCATGGGGGATAACGGCGCACCATTGAAACTCAGCATGCCGGACGATCCGATCAAGCTCGACGGCGCTTACTGGAATGGATCGAAAAACACTCCGCTCAACGGCGAAAAAGGCATGCTCGCCGAGGGTGGAATTCGTGTGCCCTATGTCATGCGTTGGAAAGGAAAAATCCCCGCCGGACAAATCATCAAAACCCCAGTCACTTCGATGGACGTTGCCGCCACCAGCACAGCGGCAGCCGGAATGAAAACCCCGGAAGAGTTCGATGGAATGAATCTCCTGCCCATGCTCGCAGAAGGCGAACCGCTTCCAAAGCGTGCCCTCACTTGGCGTTTCTGGAGGCAATCCGCCATCCGCGAGGGCGATTGGAAACTTCTCAAGTTCAGTGATAAAGCCACCTACCTTTTCGACCTTTCCAAAGACCCCGGCGAGAAAATTAACCTGTTAGAGAAACAGCCTGAAATCGCCAAAAAACTCGAAGATCAACTCGCCGCATGGAACACCAAGCTCTGCGCGCCCGACTCAGGCAGCCCACAGGAATTCGCTTTCTATAATCGCTATTTCAATCTCCCCATGCCAGAAAATCCGAAGAAATAGTTTCTGCTTATCCCTCATCAATCCAGACTCATGAAGCTCTCATTCTTCCTCATTTGTTCCTCACTACTCATACAAATTCAAGCTGCCACTTTCAACGTCACTAACTACGGTGCTGTCGCAGACGATAAAACGGACAACACCGCAGCATTCACCAAATGCATGGACGCAATCATCGCCGCAGGTGGCGGAAAAATGCTAATCCCAGAAGGGGTCTATCAGGGGCGTATCATCATCCCTCCTGTTTCAAAACCCGCCCCGAGTTGGATTACGGTGGAGATCGTTGGCGAAGGATCTCCGACCCCTGTGTTCGGTACCATCGGAAATTTTCCACTGCGCGATAAAGGCACGATTCTCAAATGCTTGGACAAAATAGGCTCGGCGGTGATTAAAGCAGAAGCCTCGAAAAATTCACTCTACGGCGGATTCTCAGCCGTGCATGTCGTCATCGAAAATCTCGATGTCCGCACCTACGATGATCCGGCCATCGGCGGCATCGATTTGCATCACGCCATGCAGTGCCGTCTCGAAAACGTCTTCATCAACACCGGCATCTATAACGTCCAGTCGGCTAAACCAACTCACGGCACCAAAGGCCTCGTCACTCCCGCCATCAACAACGCAGCCCTCACCTTATTGCGCAACGTCGCCGTCACCGGATACCACACCGGCATCGTGGTCAACGAACATACTGACGGCGATCACATCATACTCGGCAGCAACATCCACGGCCTCGATTTCGCAACTGCCCACCACGCTTCTCGCTTCGACCGAGTAAGCTCCATGCGCAATAACAACCACATCACCGTCACCGGCAAGCATGGGTTTTCCATCAACCAGTTGAACATTGAAAACGCAGGCCCTGGACAAACCGACGCTAACAATGAATGGCAGAAACTCGCCAGCGACCTCAACGATCCCCAAAACCTCGGCATTGGCGAAATCACCTATTGGGTCGTCCTCGGCGGTGTAGGCGCAGTGGAAGATTTTACTAGCACCGGCGGAGCCAAGATCCGCGCAAGACGCATAGGAGAAGAACCTTGAGTCGTTTATTTATTTCTCCAATCTTTAACTATAAATCACACAATTATTCACTAACCCTCTCATGAAATTATCCATCTTCCTTTCAGTTATCTTCATCCAATCACTGAGTGCTCGCTCGATCATCGATGCCAAGGCTTATACTCCTAGTGAGGTCAAAGTCGCTCATCAAGTCGCCGCCATAGGAGTCGATGACGCAAATCCCCGGATCTCATGGCAAATTGCAGGGAATGGCCATAGCGGCTATGAAATCCTAGCTGCAACTGATCCGAAACTTTTGGAATCTGGCAAAGCCGATCTATGGGAAAGCGGTAGAATAAACTCATCGTCCACCACCGCTATCTACGCAGGAAAAACTTTGCCTTCCACCACATGGGTGCATTTAAAAATCCGCACATGGATGGGAGAAATTCCCTCACCATGGCACACCCCAGCGCCCTTCCTCACCGCCCTCATCGGCAAACAACCGACCCAACCTTTCGTCTCCTTCAAAGACACCTCCGCCTTTCATAAAGATCAGAAGACGCTTTTTCTTCCACCCGCCCGCTATTACCGCAGTAGTTTCTCGCCCAAGAAAAAAATCATCCGCGCCATCGCCCACGCATCCGCGCTCGGTATCTACGAACTCCACGTCAACGGCAAACGCGTCGGTGATTCCTACTTCGCTCCCGGTTGGACGGATTACCGCCAGCGCGCTTACTACAACACCTACGACATCACATCACTTCTAACAGAAGATAAAAACGCCATCGGCGCGATTGTTGCGGATGGTTGGTATGCGGGTTATGTCGGCTACGGAAAACTCGTCGGTTACGGTCCGCACAAGACGGGTCGCAACATCTACGGCAAAACCCCAGCATTGATGGTGGAGACTCACGTGTTTTACGACGATGGATCACAGGAAATCATCGGCACCGACACCACATGGAAAACCAGCACCGGCCCGGAGCTTGAAGCCGATTTCCTGATGGGGGAAACATACGACGCCCGCAAGGAACTCACTGGTTGGGCGACCGCTGCTTTCGATGATTCAAAATGGGAACCCGCCATCCTCGCCCAAGAGAACGGCTCCGTCATCGAGCCGTTCAGTGATGCATTTATTAAAAACGAAAAGCGCGAGTTCGGTTTCATCCGTCCACCCATCATGCAGGCATATCCGGCACAACCTGTTAGAATTACTCAGGAGCTCGCCGCGAAATCCGTGAAAGAAATCAAACCCGGCACATGGATCTTCGATATGGGTCAGAACTTCGCTGGTAACGTGCGACTCAAAATCAAAGCTGAAGCCGGAAAAACCTTTGTCATTCGCTTCGCGGAAATGCTCCATCCTGATGGCAAACTCATGACCGAGAACCTCCGCCAATCACGTTCGACCGATACCTACATCGCGAAAGGCGATCCCAACGGCGAAACATGGACCCCCCGTTTCACCTTCCACGGTTTCCAATTCGTCGAAGTCACTGGCTTCGATAAACAACCAGCTCTCGATGCGATCACTGGAGTCGTGATGCATTCGGATACCAAACTCGCTTCCAGCTTCGAGTGCTCGGATTCCGTAGTGAACAAAATTTTCCAAAACGCCGTTTGGACCCAACGCGCAAACTGGATCGAGCTTCCTACCGACTGCCCACAGCGCGATGAACGCCTCGGCTGGACCGGCGATGCGCAGATCTACGCCGCCTCTGCAGCGATCCATGCAGATGTCGCAGCCTTTTTCCGCAAGTGGTTGCGCGAATTAAATGAAGCCGTCACCAAAGAAGGTTACTATCCATCTTACGCACCATACTGCTTCGGCCACGGTGGGGGAGTGCACGGCTCCGCATGGTCGGACGCGGGCATCATCGTTCCGCATGCATTGTGGAGAGCCACAGGTGATCCATCTTTTTTCACCGATCATTGGAAAACCATGTCCCGCTTCATGGAAGCTCGTAAAGCGAACGATCCCGAGCTCAAAGGCAAACCATTCGGCGCGCCATGGGGCGATTGGTTGAACCTCAACGACGCCACACCGCACGCCTATGTCGAGCTCGCCTATTTTACAAAAACCGCGCTCATGATGGAGGACATGGCCACCGCACAAGGATTGAAAGAAGAGGCTGCGAAATATCACCAATGGGTGGAAACAATGCGCGCAAATTTCCGCAAGCAACACCTTCAGCCCGATGGTTCGATCAAACCTGCTTCGCAATCTGCTTATGTTCTAGCTCTTGATTGCAATCTTCTAACAGATACCGCAGAACGTAAAAAAGCCGGTGAACAACTCGCCGTATTGATCCGCGCCAAAGCTAACGATAAAAACACCGGTATGACTACCGGCTTCCTTGGCACCAAGCCTTTGCTGCCAACGCTCACCAGTACCGGCAACCTCGACCTCGCCGTCTCCATGCTGCAATCCCGCAAATATCCATCATGGGGCTACGAAGTGAAAAACGGCGCCACCACCATCTGGGAACGCTGGAATTCCTACACTGAGGAACACGGCTTTGGCGGTGAAGATGGCAAGATGAGCGCTTCGATGAATTCGTTTTCCCACTACGCCTTCGGTGCCGTCACGGAATGGATGATGACCGACCTCGCTGGCATCGCCCCAGCCGAGCCGGGTTATTCAAAAATTAAACTCTATCCGCATTTCCCATCCGCCAAAGCCACCACGGAAACCGATACGATTTCATGGATCAAAGCCCACCACGATTCCCCGCACGGCCGCATCGCTATTTCATGGAAACGCGAAGCCGACAACTCACTCACCTACGAAGCCACCATCCCACCCAACACCACCGCCGAACTCAGTCTTCCCAAAACCTCACCTTGGGGAACTGGCGACACCACTCCAGAAACACGGACATTAACAGCCGGCACGCACAAGATTATAGTAAAGTGAGAAATAGGTCTTGAGGGTCCTATAAGACCTATTAAAAAGCTCTTTTAAAAAATTCACGTTTCTCATACTGACACTTTCGCCCCGCATGCCACTCTTCACTAAATTATCAATGCTAACTCTCTTCTTTTGGAGCGTCGGTTTTATTGCTGCAGAGGAAGTCCTAAGTTTCAATCGAGATGTGCGTCAGATCCTTTCTGATAATTGCTTCGCCTGTCATGGTTTCGATCCTAAAAAACGCGAAGCGGGCTTGCGGCTCGATACACGTGACGGTGCCATTGCTAACAACGATGGAGTCATTGCGATTGTCCCCGGTGATATAAATAAATCCGCGTTATGGAAGCGTATCAACAGCACCGATAAAGACGAGGTGATGCCACCCCCCGACACTCATAAAACCCTCACCGTCGCACAAAAGAAAATATTAAAGAACTGGATCGAGCAAGGTGCTCCTTACGAAAAACATTGGTCTTTTATACCTCCTGGGGCGCAGGCGTTGCCAGTCGTGAAACAAAAGGATTGGCCGCGCCAACCGCTCGATCATTTTGTAATGGCTACGCTTGAAGCAAAAAAACTAAAACCCGCGCCGGATGCGGATAAGGAAACATTGATCCGTCGTGTCACGCTTGAACTGACTGGTTTGCCACCGACCTTGTTAGAAGTCGATGCCTTCCTCGCCGACGCATCGCCGAATGCTTATGAAAATGTCGTCGACCGTTTGCTCGAATCCAAGCATTACGGCGAACGCATGGCAGTGGACTGGCTGGATGGCGCGCGCTATGCAGATACGAATGGTTTCCAAGTCGATCGCGATCGCGAGATCTGGGCGTGGCGCGATTGGGTGATCGGCGCATTCAATCGCAACTTGTCTTTCGATCAATTTACCATCGAGCAACTTGCGGGTGATCTATTGCCAAATCCCACGTTAGAGCAACGCATCGCTTCCGGCTTCAACCGCAACAGCATGCTCAACGAAGAGGGTGCGATTGATCCCGAAGAGTTCCTGGCAGAGTATGCCGCAGACCGTGCCGAAACGACTGCCGGGGTCTGGCTCGCTCTGACCTTCAACTGCTGCCGTTGTCACGATCACAAATACGATCCCTTGACCGCGCGTGATTTTTATTCGTTGAAAGCCTTTTTTAACAACGTCCCTGAAAGCGGTAACGGCAAATACAACGCAGGTATCCGAGTAAACAGCCCGCCGCAAATCAAGCTACCTACGCCGGAGATCGATGAAAAAATCCGCTTACTGCGCGAGCAACTGGCACAAGCCGAATCCGCGCAAGCAAAGGATCAGGTCGCAGCATTGCAAAAACAAATCACACAGACCGAACTCAGCATCCCGACCACCTTGGTGATGGAAGAAATGAAAGTGCCACGGCCTACCTTTGTGTTGGTGCGCGGTGTTTTCAATGCGCCAGGCGAACGCGTCGAACCCGCCTCGCCTGCGGTGCTACCCGCAATGGCGAGCGATCTGCCTCGCAATCGACTAGGCCTCGCGAAGTGGTTGGTCGATCCGCAAAATCCACTCACGGCACGCGTGGCCGTGAATCGCTATTGGCAACAAGTGTTCGGCTACGGCTTGGTGAAAACCAGTGAAGACTTCGGCGCGCAGGGAGACTCACCCTCGCACCCTGAGATGCTCGATTGGCTGGCTCGGGATTTTGTGAGCAACGGGTGGAATGTGAAGCGTTTGATGAAAATGCTAGTCACCAGTTCCACCTATCGTCAGCACTCGCGCTTCACACCGGAGTTGTTAGAATTGGATCCGGAA
>CAMCYT010000039.1 GCA_945885485.1 Prosthecobacter debontii | reverse complement strand
CAAGCTGCCATGAAAGAAATCTGGCGGCGCATGGCCGAAGACTACGCTCCTTTTGACATCAACGTAACCACGGATGTCCGATACGATCCCGTCAATAACATCAATTTGGTCGAAAAAAACAAAGTCGCATGGCTTCTCTTCACTCCAACATCCGATAAAAACGGCAAAGCCTGCCCTCACGCCGGCTCAGGCGGCGTGGCTTATGTTGGAGTGTTTGACCACCAGAGTTATCACACCCTCTATCAGCCTGCTTGGGTAACCCCCTCGTCCAATGATTACATGTCAGAGGCAGGATCTCACGAGATTGGCCACAACCTTGGACTTTCTCACGACGGCACCACTACCGCCGGATACTATGGTGGCCATGGAAGCGATGATATTTCTTGGAATCCTATCATGGGAGCGGCCTTGCGTAACGTTAGCACATGGTCCAAGGGCCAATATTACAGAGCCAATCAGTTCCAAGACGACTTAACGATCATGGCAGATCAACTAGCTTACGTGGACGACGATCACTACGGCACCGCTCCACTGGCGACCGAACTGGTCATCCCGGATGGCGTGACGATCAGCTCCACAAACCCGGAAAACGATCCGGATAATGACAACCCAGAAAACAAAGGAGTCATTTCAACCGCTTTGGACGTCGATGTGTTCTCATTCCAGACCGGCCCCGGTGAAATCACCCTGAATGTCAATCCAGAGAAGCAATCGTCCGGGACTAACGGCAACAACTTGGATATCTCCATCCAGCTGCGCAATAGCCTTGGAGTCACCGTCGCCACATCGAATCCTGCAACCAATACTTTTGCTTCCATCACCACCACAGTTCCAGCCGGAGTTTATTACCTCTACGTTGATAACTCCGCGGCAGGCAGCCCTATGCTTGCAACACCCACCGGCTACACCGACTACGCCAGCCTCGGTCAATATTTCATCAGCGGCACCATCGTCGAAGCCACACCCATGTTGCGTGTGCTCAGCATCACCCCAAATACGGGAGATGTCGGCACAGCCGTCAGCACCGCAATCACCGGCACTTTGTTCGTAGCTACCCCAACCGTGAAACTTACCAAAACCGGCTATTCCGACATCGTTGGAACAAACGTCGTGTTTGTGGATTCTGAAAACCTGACCTGCGATTTCGATCTAACAGGCGTAGCACTGGGTGAATGGAATGTTGTGGTCACCAACCCCGATTTGGAATCCGCAACCCTTCCCGGAGCCTTCACGGTCGCTCTCCCTGTGGTCGATTTTTATGAAGAGTTTTTCGATGCATCACTTTCATTGCCTGCAGGCTGGAGCACTTACAGCACCACCGAGGCGGCTCCTCTCTGGGAGGTGGTTTCGACCAGCAGTCAAACTATTAACAATTCCGTTTTCGCAGGCTGCCCTTCCGTTATCTCCACCAAATATATCGAATCGCCCAGCATACCGATTCCACTCAATGCCGTGAATTTGAAATTCAGCTTCTGGCAAGAATGCGATACGGAAACCGGATATGACGGTGGCACACTCCAATTCAAGATCGATGACGGCGGTTGGTTTGACGTGACAAGCAATGAATCTGGCGCTGGCTTCGAAAGCAATGGCTACAACCAAATCATTTCGTCGGCCTACCGCAGCCCCATCTCCGGTCAATACGCATGGAGCGGCAAAAGCGACGGCTACATCCAATCCGTCATCGCCATAAGCGATTCTAAGAAATATTCAGGGAAAACTCTGAAAGCCAGATGGTTGCTCGCCAGCGATAATTTCGCAGTCTCCAAAGGCTGGAACATCGATACAGTGGAAATCACCGGCTCCATCTATGTCGAACCCGGCGATCCGGATGTTAATTATTTGGAGGTAGAGACCGAGGACGATCTCACATTTGTTGGCACCCACGGCGGTCCGTTCACGCCCACACCACAAACTTACACCCTCACCAATTCCGGCCCAACAAGACTCAAATGGACCGCAGCGAAAGGCACAAGCTGGGTAACACTTTCCGCAAGCAGTGGAAACTTGGAAGCAGGTCAATCCGTCACGCTCTCCGTTTTAATCAACAGCAACGCCCTCGCTCTACCAGTAGGCACCGACGCAGATACCATTAATATCATCAATTTCTCGAAGCCTGATGACGTCATCACTCGTGGAGTGTCCATCGAGGTCAATTCCATACCCGCAACGGTAACCATCACTAAACGCACCCAAACTTACAATGGCACGCCAAGACCCGTCACTGTCACCACAGATCCCGTAGGACTTCCTGTTGATGTAACTTACAATGGCAGCCCCACACCTCCGACCAACGCGGGGCCCTACACGGTGGTCGCAACCGTGAATCACACCCGTTACGCAGGCTCAGACACCCGTTCGATGGAGATTTACAAAGCGACACCAACCGTCACCGCATGGCCAGCCGCCGCTTCGATTCCAGTGGGTCGGCCTGTATCATCCGCCACGCTCAGCGGCGGCACAGCATCTGCTTCTGGTAGCTTCGGTTACGATTCACCGGCGACGGTTTTGGCCATCGGCACCCACGTCGTGCCTGTGACTTTCACGCCAACGGATTCACTCAACTACGCTACGGTTTCCGGAACGGTAAATGTGAAAGTTTATGCCGTTGCAGATCTCGTGCGGACCACGGTCACCGGGGTCACCAACTCGGGCTGGACGGTTGTGGATCTCGGAAAAACCTATGTTTCACCAGTCATCGTCGCTACTCCGATTTATAACATTACCACCTTGCCACCGGTCGTCACCCGCATCCGTAACGTGACCTCAACCAGCTTCGAGCTCAAACTTGACCGTGCAGACGGATTATCCACACCCGTTAGCATGAGTGTTGCTGTAATCGCCGTGAACGAAGGCGTCTACACAGTTGCCCAACAAGGCGTGAAAATGGAGGCCGTCAAATTCAACTCCACGCTCACTGCATCTGGCACCAGCGCATGGAACGCGGAGGCACGCACTTACCAAAATGCTTACACCAAGCCTGTTGTCGTTGGCCAAGTCATGAGCTACAATGACTCTAATTGGTCAACATTCTGGAGCAGAGGCTCTCTCGCCACATCTCCAATCTCCGCTACCAGACTCAATGTCGGAAAACACGTTGGTCTAGATCCTGCAAAAACCCGCGCCAATGAAACCATCGGTTACATTGTCATTGAGACAGGCACAGGCAGGATCGACGGTGTTCGCTACCAAGCCGCCGTTGGTACAGACAGCGTTAGATGCTTCGGGGACTCCGCCCTTCCGTACAAATACACCCTGTCCGGATTCACCAGCGTCAGCGCCGCTGCCGTTTCTCAAACCGGCATGGATGGAACCGAAGGGTCCTGGGCTGTCATGTCCGGCGCTCCGGCACTCAACACGACCTCACTCAAACTCCACGTTGCAGAAGACGGCTTCAACAACAGCCTCCGCAGACACACCACCGAGCAAGCCGCCTTTATCGTTTTTGAGTAATCAACTCCTACCCATTCTTCAATGATCTAAAATCCGCGGTGCAAACTGCGGATTTTTTTTATTCAAAAAATGGCCAAACTCAGATCTTCGGGAAAAAGGCTCTTTTTTGTTCTAGTGAACATCTTTTTTCTTGCCAGCCAGCTAAACATGATTCAGTTTCTCTGCATGGCTACGAAAACAAGCACCGACACCTCAGCAGCAACAGATAAACTTCAAGAAGCCCGCAAACGGAACCTGGATATGGCGATTTCGCAGATCCAGAAGGAATTCGGCGAAGCCGCCATCATGCGGATGGGCGACGAACATCGCGTCGATGTCGATGTGATCCCGACTGGCAACCTATTAATTGACCGCGCGCTCGGCGTCGGTGGTTTTCCACGAGGCCGGATCGTAGAAGTGTTCGGACCGGAGTCTTCTGGTAAGACCACTTTGACCCTGACCGTGATCGCGCAGGCGCAGAAGCGGGGCGGCTTAGCGGCGTTCATCGATGTTGAGCATGCCCTCGACCCGCAATACGCCCGTAAGCTCGGTGTAAACTTGGATGATCTTTTGGTTTCCCAGCCATCGTCAGGTGAGGAAGCGCTGCAAATCTGTGAAGCTTTGGTGCGCTCGAACGCGATCGACGTCATCGTGCTGGACTCGGTCGCGGCCTTGGTGACCAAACAAGAGCTCGATGGTGAGATCGGCGATTCCACGGTAGGTGCGCAAGCGCGCTTGATGAGCGCTGCAATGCGGAAACTCACCTCCTTCATCTCCAAGGCTAAAACCGTTTGCATTTTCACCAACCAGATTCGCGAAAAAATCGGCGTCATGTTCGGTAGCCCAGAAACCACTCCCGGCGGACGCGCGCTGAAATTCTTCTCATCCGTTCGCGTCGATATCCGTCGCATCGGCCAGATCAAATCTTCCGACGGCACCACCATTGGTAGCCGCACCAAAATCAAAGTCGTCAAAAACAAAGTCGCTCCTCCCTTCACCGAAGCCGAGTTCGACATCATGTATGACGAGGGTATTTCCTCCACTGGATCGTTGCTCGATCTCGCCTTGGAAATGGAAATTATCCAGAAGCGCGGATCGTGGTTCTCTTATGACGGCTCACAACTCGCGCAAGGCCGCGATGCCGCCAAAGACGTCCTAAAGGCAGATCCCGCCATTTACGAATCTATCGAAGCGAAAGTCAAAGAAGGCTTGGAAGCTGCGAAAGGTAAAAAGAAGTAAGAGTTCGCGTTCTTGCTAACAATCCGGTGGAGCGCATGCGTCCCGCCGGATTGTTATTTTTAAAGGTAGGGTCGTCTCGCCGAGACGACCGATGATAAAACGGATAGGCTCGTTCACATTAAGCGAAGGAATTCCACGTCTCGATAGCTTAATTTATTTCAACCTCGCCATCAGTGCGGTGGGACTTCACGTTTTTAGAAAATTATGGGACTCGATGCCGTAGAGTTAGTGGTTGCTGTTGAGGAAAAGTTTGGGATAACGATTCCCGATGCTGTGGCCGCGCAGATGATTACTCCTGCTATAATGATTTCGTATGTTCAGGAAGCAGTCGGACAGAAGGCGAAGGAGTTGAATGAGACACCACGCTGGACACATGAAGAGGTCAGGAAGATCGTGCGTCAGGTGATTAGAGAGCAGTTGGGTATCCATACGTTTCGTGATACAGATGAATTTGCTCGGGATCTCGGCATCGACTGAAGATGCTTTCTAATATATAGGACATGTCATTGGAATCGATTGACGTTTGACTCCGTCCAAGCGGTCAGGACTTCGTTTTTTTCTGAAGCTCGCTAGTGTTGACTTCGCTTCGCTCCGTCCTAGCCACCACGGCTTCGCCTTAATTGTGATAGCACGTTAACACTCGCAAGGCGTTCACTCTGCTTTGTTGAATGACGATTGACTCCGTTACAAGCCGTCTAAGCGATTAGGACTTTGTCTTAAAGAAAGTTCGCTAGTGCTCACAAAGCGTTTTTGATTTTTGATTGGTAAGACTTGGTCTCTGCGAATGCTCTAGTCACCATTTGTGGTCATCCAAAAATCAAACCTCAACAATCGAGAATCGTTATTCAGACAAGATCCTAGCACAGTCCTACTTCATCATAAAATTGAGCAAGCTGCCGAGGCGGTCACGCATAACGTGACGTGGGACGATGGCGTCGATGAGGCCGTGTTCTAACATGAACTCGGCGGTTTGGAAGCCAGGAGGAAGGTTTTGGTGGGTGGTTTCTTTGACCACGCGAGGACCGGCGAAGCCAATCATGCATTTAGGCTCGGCGATGTTGATGTCGCCGATGGTGGCGAAGGAGGCGGTGACTCCACCGGTGGTGGGATGGGTGAGAACGGAAATGTAGGGCAAGCCGGCTTCGCTGAGTTTGGCGAGAGCGCCACAGGTTTTTGCCATCTGCATGAGCGAGAGCATGCCTTCTTGCATACGTGCACCAGAAGAGGCGGAAACGATGATCACGCCTCGTCTTTCAGCAATGGCGGTTTCGATCGTGCGGGTGATTTTTTCACCGACGACTGAACCCATGGAGCCTGCGAAGAATTTGAAATCCATTACCGCGATCATAGCGGGTTTGCCATGGATATTGAGTCTACCCGTGACGACGGCGTCGTTCATATGTGTGCGCTTGCGGAGGCCGTCGATTTTATCTTCGTAACCATTGAAGTTGAGCGGGTTTGCGGAGAACAAACCGGCATCGGTTTCTTCGAAACTGCCGGGATCGGCGATGAGGAAGATGCGATCCATGGAGTCCAGAAGGAAATGAAAGCCGCAAGGTGGGCAGATTTGGAGATTTTGTTTGAGCTCGATGGCGTGAACCATGGCTCCGCAGTCTGGGCACTTTGACCAGAGACCTTCTGGCATATCGTCGCGCTTTTGTTGGTTGCGGAGAAGAGGTTTGCTGAAGATGCCCATAGAAAGATTGGTTAAAGTGGTGAAAGCGAACTGTGACAATCCTAGCCAGATGAAATCGAGGCGACAACTCTGATTTCAAGAGGACAAGAAATAGGTATAAGGAGAGAGTTCCCACTTGAAAGTCGTGGGTTAGGGCACTAAGTCGTGAGCTGCATGGATCCACGTCACCCCTATGAGCAGCTGTCGCTCTTTACCGCCGGAATGCTGCTCGCTGTCTGGTTGATCGGTGTTCACGCGTTGATGCTGGCTAAGCCGACCCAGGTTCAGGGCTACATGAAAAAATTTCCCCGTGATCTGACGGCGGGGCAAATCCTAATTGCACTGGGATTGGCTTGGTTTTGGTTGTTGGTCGCTCCGGATGGTTTGGGAAAACTCAGTGCTCTGCAGATGGATCTCGGAGAGTTTAACAAAGCCAAGCCATTGCTACGTTTGTTGGTGCCAGCGGCCGTGATTGCCGTTGCGATGAGTATCCGGGATTTTCTCGCGGTTCGGGCCCTGGGTCTCTGCGGTCTGATGGCCGCCGCGCCGCTCTTGGAATCGGCATTTCTCAAAGATCCTGGCAGCCGTTTGCTGATTCCGATATTTGCCTACCTGATGTTGACGGCTTCCCTGTATATGGTGGGCATGCCGTATTTGTTCCGCGATGCGGTAACATGGGTCAGCGCAAGCCGTAAAAGATGGAACGCTTGCGCTTTAGCAGGTTTGGCTTACGGAGTCGCAACGCTAGTCTGCGCGTTACTGTTTTGGCGCGGATATTGATTCACTTAGTAAATAGGCGCGCCTGACGTTCCGGAATCACTCGCTGGTGCGGATTTTTCTGCGGTTTTTTCCATTTCTTGGCCAAGCAAACGGGTGTCACGACCGAGACCGACCATGGTGTTGCATGAGGCGAGTGCGAAAATGGCAGTGAAGCTGATAAGGATAAGTTTCATAGATTGCTAAGAGGAAGTAATTGTCAGAGAATACGTGGGATTGTCAACGCTGCTTTAAGGAGCGTCGGATTTCTAGGATTCCGTCTCTAATACTGAAAATATCTGCGCGGAGTTGTTCGAGCGCGGCGATTTGGTTGAGGTCTTTTTCGCCCTCGATGAGTTGCTGGCATGCTCCAACGGCTTCGTTGATCCAATTCAAGCAGCGTTTCAAAACCGCGAGGACGAAACCGGCTTCTGGCTGGTATCCACTGCTGCGGTCGTTGAGCACGCCGGCAAGCTTGGTGCTGATCCTCAGCAAACTTGAGGTAAGCTCATAACTTGGGCCATCACTATCCTCACAACTTGGGCCGAGGATTTCAAAGGCGCGGAGGGATATCTGCTGAGCATGGACTTGTAGCGGATGGGTGTAGTCTTGCTCATCGTCATCACGCCCGATACCGTCATGATAGAAATCTTCATCGCCGGTGATGGAATTCCAATCGCCTTCTCCTTCATCGAAATCGTCGTCATCGAAATCGTCACTTTCCTCACGATCCGCCATGGCGCCGAGCAAGCCATCCCAGCCCATGACGAACGCTTCTTTGCGCTCAGCATCCGGATCGTCGATATATTTTTCCAAAACTTCTTGGTAAGCATCTGTTAGGCGATCTGATTCCTTGAGGCGCTCTTCCCATTCGTATTCGTTTAGTTCGGAGCGTTGGATTTTTGATTTGGCCGTATCAGGAGTTTCATCGCCTTCGCTACGCTGGATCATTTGAGCGAGGAAATCCCGCATGCTGTTCATGTTCGCAAGCTTTTGAGCTTCTTCGAGATCCTGATCCATTTCCCAAACATGTTCGGAAATCCGCATGCGGTAGTCAGGCGCTTCGACCAAGACGCGACCGTTGATATCGCTGAACCATTCAAGGTAGAGAATATTTTTCCACTCGCAGGGGATTTCGCGATTTTGGCGGTAGTATTCGGTGATTTGCTCTTCGGAAATTTGCGGCACCCGGGCTTTTTGGGAAGCGGTGATATCGCCGACGATGCCGGTTTGCTCGGTATCGAGCGAGTTGACTTCATGACAAACCTTTGGGTTGGAATTTTCAAATTCTAGCACCGTGCCGGCGAGATCTCTCCAGCAATCACCGTTTAGGGAAAGAATCAACGGCTCATCGCGGCCCGCGAGCCAGATTTTTCCCGTGGTCGTGCCTTCGACGGTATTGTCGATCATCCCGTGTTCGATCGCTTCATCCAAACGCCATGCCATGAAAGAGATCTTTTGATTGATCGGGTGGGCACGTCAAGTCATCGATTTGACCAAGCCATCGATATTCGGTGTTTTAGCACGAGTCATTCCAATTGAGCCAAAAATGAGATATCCAACTTGGGTGAACATTAGTCAGGCTGTCAGAACTTTAATACTTACCATAGCGCTTTTATCCCCTTAGACATAGTGCACTCCATTTATGAAAAACCTTATCTATGCAGCGATGGCAGCAGCTTCATTCATCAACATCGCTTTCGCCGAAGTTTTGCCAGGGCTGAACGGCGCGACGGGAAATATTTTCAAGGTCGATCTCAAGGCCCAAACCTTTGAGTTGCTTAAACAAACCGAATACGATCCGAAGACTGACATCGGGAAATCTCGATTCACGGTATGTTGGAACGAAAAAACCGAGATCTCCGCTGTGACTAAAAATGCGAAGTCCGAGATTATTAGAACGGAGCGTATTGAAGTCACGGCGCTGGCAAAAGGATTTTGGCAAGCGATGCTGCAGGGCGCGCAAGAAGGGGATCGTTTCGTTGTTCAGAGTATGCAAGTCACCGCTCTCGAGGACCCGCGGGCGACGGACGATCCAAATTTACCTCGGGTTTTGGTGATCGGTGACTCGATCAGCATGAATTATCATGAAGCGGCGAAGGTGGCCCTGAAAGGGGTCGCCAATTACCACCGCAACGAAGGCAATTCATTTTCAAGCGTGCACGGGGTAAGCAATGCCGAGCTTTGGCTGGGCGATTACCAACAAAAAGGCCTGCACTGGGATGTCATCCAATTCAATCACGGCCTGCATGATCTCAAGCAAACTTATGATAAAAAGACCGATTCCTTTGGCGATTACGCCGTGCCGCTTGAGGTTTACAAAGAGAGCTTGGAAAAGGAGATCGCGATTTTAAAGAAAACGGGCGCGACCCTGATCTGGTGTTCGACCACCCCCGTGCCCCAAGATAATAAGAGCCAATACGCTCGGCGTAAAGGGGCTGAAATCTTATTTAATCAAGCTGCGGCTGAAGTGATGCAGCGTCACCCTGAGATTTTGATTAACGATTTGCATGGAGTTACGAGTCAATGGATAGTTTTCGATCAGTGGAGACAAGGAATTGACGTGCATTTTTATCAGAAACCTGAGCAAGACTTGCTCGGCGAAGCGGTGGCAGATGCAGTTAAGAAGGGCTTGAGCGTGAAGAAAAAATAATTTTTTAAAAATCCTTATTAGCATTTAAATATCGAATTTTAATATCAGATCCGACCGTATGCACTCCTATTTATCTTTATGTGTCACACTTCTGATCTGCGCAACAGCGCTAGCGGATGACAGTAAGAAAACCACCAGTGGCATCATTGATATCAATGATTTGAAACGTCCTGAGGGTGCTGTCCAGTTGCTAGGAGAAACCGAGCATCATTTCGTACCAGCAGACAAAAGCGTCAGCCTTTGGGTCTTCAAAGAAGGAGTGCTGGTAGCCTCGCCAAAGTGGGACAGTGTCGTGACTAAGACACCGTATCGGGATTTCCAAATGCATGTGGAGTTCAATGTAAACGATGTGCCCAATTCAAAAAATCCTGAGCAAAACGGAAACTCCGGAATCTATATTCAACAGCGCTACGAAGTGCAGATTCTCAACTCGTTCGGCATTTCTGCAGAAGATTACAAACCCACCTACGCCGGCAGCATTTACAAAATCAAAAAGCCGGACCAGCTAGTGAGTAAAAAAGCGGGTGAGTGGCAGACCTACGACATCGCGTTCCGCTCCGCACGTTTTGATGGTGAAACCAAAACTGGGGACGCAAGGATTACGGTCTATCACAACGGAGTCCTGATTCATGATGACTTCGCGATCCCTAAAAAAACCGGGGCAGGCCAGAAAGAAGGGCCAGAACCCGGAGTCATCAAGTTACAAGGCCACGAAAACCCAGTGAGCTACCGCAATATCTGGATCAAGGAATTAAATTTAGAATGAAGTCCTAACATTTGGCTGTCTCATCAGTAATTATTAAGGCCTAATCACTTCACACAGTAAACAATTTTCATCAGCGATCTACCCGAGCCGTATTATTATTTTACTTATTTATGACCTTATCCGCAACAGAACCTGAGCATGTTTCTCACGCGACATTTCAGGCGCCGAGCCTCCAAGAAGTGGCAGGTCTTTTCCCCAACTATGATATTTACAGCCTGATTGCCTGCGGTGGAATGGGTGCGGTATATCACGCAAATCAACGCTCGCTCGATCGTGATGTAGCGATCAAAATTTTACCCAGAGAGTTTTCTCAAGATAAAGATTTCCGCGTCAGCTTCGCGGCAGAAGCCAAATCCATGGCCAAACTGAATCATCCAAACTTGATCGTGGTCTATGATTTCGGTGATGTCGGGGGACTGCTTTACATCGTCATGGAATATGTTCCGGGTAGCTCATTGTATTCCGTCAGTCACGGACGCGTCGTCCATCAAGACGACGCACTGAAAATGGTGATCAATGTCTGTCGCGGTCTTGCACACGCCCATGAATATGGCGTCCTTCATCGCGATATCAAACCGAGCAACATTCTGATAGATTCTGCTGCTAACCCTAAAATTGGCGACTTCGGTTTGGCAAGTGTGTTAGGAACACAAATACAGGAAGGGGAACAAATTTTTGGAACTCCAGGCTACACTGCACCAGAAGTGATTGCTCCCCCCCATACTTTCGATCATCGAGCTGATATTTTTTCTGTTGGGATCATGCTGCACGAAATGTTAACCGGAATAACACCGAATGGGGTTAATCTTCTGGCCGAGCTGCCTGCTGCTACCAATTCTAAACTGCGCAGCGTTATCCAACGGGCGATCGATCCAAACCCCGCTGCTCGCCATGAATCCGCCGATGAGTTGGCAGCAGATCTAGAAAAAATTCTAGCCGCTCCGAGCAGTCCGCAGCCTGCCGCTACTTCAAATAAGAATATCGTTCGCCCGGCACCTCGTCCTAAGCATCGCCCTACGTCTCACCACCGAGTGATTCGTAAAAGCAAATCATCATATGGATCCTTATTTGTCATCCTGATATTGATCGGAGTGATCGCTGCTATTTATTTTTTCATGATCAAGCCCAACAAGGCTGCCATTGAGGCCATTGAGGGAGCTCACGATCAAATCGAAACGAACCTAGCTCACGGAGCTCAAAACGCACCTAAGTCGGCTGATCAGCCGACAGATCAGGCAGTTGATCAGCCGACCGATCAGCCGACCGATCAGGTGGTCGATCAGAAACCCGCACGCAGAAAAACGGTGGCACAAGAAGGCGTTAAGCCAATCGATGATGTAGATGCATTTTTTGCGCGTGTTGAAGGCATCATGAAAGATCGCCTTAAAGATGATTTGGATACATACCGTGAAGAAAGCGAAACCTATGCCCAAAATTTCGAGACGCAAGCTAAGCAAGCCATCACCGCCGCGGGAGCCAGCTCGGTAACAACAGCAGTAGCGGATTTGGCATCGACCATGGAGAAGTTGAGAAGTGAAAATTACGTGCTGAACGATTCCTTGCCTGCCTCGCTTGCCAATATTTCTTCCGTCCAAGGCGCTTTTACGAGGTATCAAGCCGCCCAAGTAAAGGTGAGCTCCCGCTTTAATAAATTACTCGCGAGCGAGCAATCCTCATACATCAAGGGCCTGGATAAACAAATTGAACGCTACCGCGATTCTAAGGACAAGGTTGCAATCCGCCTGCTTGAAAAAGAGATAAAGAGATTAAAATCGGAGCCGGGATATTACGCGTTTCTGATGGATCTGTGAGGCTGACGCCTAGGATTTTAGGCCTCTGAAATTTAGCCGTAGCGGCTTCCCCTCCGGCATTTTGACAAGTGCTAGTGATTGCTTAGCAGTGACGAGCAATTCGTTATCCGCCTCGCGGCGCATCTCAAACTCACACCAGAACCTCGCTGTGCTAGCCTCGCCCAGCCAACCGCGAATCACGATCCAATCACCCAGTTTGGCCGGCCTGCGGTAATCCACTTCCGTGCGCGTTAGCACCGGAAAAATCTGGGTTTCCGACATTTCTCGGAGCTCCATTCCCAGTTTGGCGGCCAGCCGTGTCCGGCAAGTCTCGATCATTCGCAAATAGGCCAAATTATGAACCACTCCGCCACAATCGGTATCGAAAAACATCACTTCCTCACGCGTCACCACTTCGGTATCAGATTCAGCCATGCCAAGAGGGTTTCAAAAAATGATGTGGATCTGCAATGTTCTCTTGTGAATTTATCAAAAAAGTTCATACATGTAATAGCCGTATGAACTTTAAATCCGGAAAATTGCTCTTCAGAGCACTCAGCACTTGTTGCTTACTCCTTCTGACTACAGCGGTCAATGCAGATACATTCTTGTCCCCAACAGGCAAACTTTCACCGTTTCGCCGCGATCGCCTACCCATCAGCGACCAAGCCATAGGCGGCTTGTCGAATGATTTGACAACTCTCACTGGCGCCAGTCCCTACGAAACCGCGGAACATCGCCGGGCGGTCGCAAAAGTATTGGCTCTGGCACTGGCATTAAATCCGAAAAACATCGAAGCGGAGAATACGCTTAACGCGCTCATAGAAGGAGCGAAACCCGAGAACGCAGATAAAGAAAAGATCGATCGCGATAAATCACATATCTGGAACAGCCTGCAATGGCTCACTTCACCAGAAGCAGGTCAGGACGGAAACATTCTCGCGGCACTGATCGGTGAGACCGTAGCCAACTTCTTTCCCTCCGACCCACAGGCCAGTAGTTATAATGGCAAACCTGAACACGTAGCATGGAATGGTTGGGTAGAGGAACTTGCCAGTTTTAAAAAGGTTCCAGTCGTCGTGCAGCAACCAAAAGTTGAAGAAAAGAAAGATGAAGATCTACCGAAATTGGTGGAACCCAAACCTACAGAAAAACGAAAATATGATCCCAAAGCGGGAATAGTGATGGATAACGCCAAAATCTCGACCGTTCTTCAAATGTATGACGAAAAAAAATCGGTTTGGGTTCATAAGGTTGAACCGGTCGAGATGAGATCTAACAATCATCCAAAAGATGATGATGGAAATGACCAATGGGGCTTCCGCGTTCAGGTTTCCGGAGATTCAGATGATTATTGGCAAATGCAGGAAGAGATATCAAAACCCTTACGCGATCAGCTTTCGAAATACTTGGGCCAATTGCCCGAACGCGGGCGAGTCAGCATTCGGATGGATGAGGATAAATCCTATCCATTTCGTAAAAACCGCTCCGCTATCACTGGTCCAGCCTTCGTCCTGGCTAACGCTGCGCTCACTGGCGTGGCCGTAGATGGCATTGTGGTCGGTGAAATTGATCAATCGGGGAAATTGAAACTACCGGCTTTCTTCTGGCGTGCGCTTATGGAGTTGGCAGAAGGATCGGGCGGCAGACTCATTATCCCAGCTTCTGCGGAACCGATGTTTATCAATCTGCTCGCGCTCGAAAAACCCGAGTTTTTCTTCAAATACGAAGTACTCGTCGCCTCTTCCCTAGACGAGTTCACCACCCTTGCGAGCAAAGAATCCGACGCAAAACACCAAGAAATCTATAGCAAATTCAAAATCATCAAAGACACATCTGCAGGCAAAGCGATGGGCACCTATCTGAACAATAAAATTGTTCGCGAGCGCTTGCAGGAAATTGTTACTCAAGCACCTTATCATCTCTCCTCAAAAGTTCTCCTCACCTACGGATCCGTATCGCGACCTCGCTATCTTACCAGAGAAGCACTTGCTGCAGAAATCTGGCGTAAGGTTGATGTGATTGGCGAGATCGCAAAATATGAAGATTTTTACGGTATTAATTCCAACCAACTCTCCAAATTGAATGTGCTCTACGAACAAATGCGCGATGATCTGAGAGATTTGGAGCAATACACGGATTCTCGTAATTCCGATATCTTAAAAGAAGCCAAGGAGGCAGTGGCTTCAGTCCGTAGCTTCGGCAGAGAATTCGAAGGGAGAGCGGAGATGTGGGAAAAGCACGATAAAATTCGAATTGCTCACAATGCCATGAAAGATGAGAACCGCAAGCTCCTCGAAAAGCTCTCTGAGCTGACAGGAGATCCACGGCCTAAGTAGATTATTTTTTTGGCTGTGATCGTTGCTCGCTGATCCATGTGTAAAGGATCACCCACATCGCCAACGCCAAACCGAACAAAGGAATTTGCAGCAAAGACGGGAGCGCGTAAAGAATCGTCACCAACGGGATCCACACTCCCCAAGTTGCGAATAAAATTGGCAGAATCACCTCACGGTAATAGCGGAGATTAAAAAATCGACCGATGTTTTGGAAACTGCATCCCGAGAGCTTCCAATCGTAAAACCAAGCGCCACTCGGTCCCGCGATAAGCGGATTAAAGATAAACTGATCTACTATAACCTTAATAACGACGATTTGAAATGTCGCCTCAGCGCCAAACCATTGCGCCTGCATGCGGTAAAACAAATCCACGGTCATCCCAGTGCATGCCCAATACGGAATGGTAAACAGAAGGTTCACAGCATTTGATTTCGCCGCTCGCCCTCTCTGAAACCACAACACCCGCATGATTTCCGGCACCACCCCACCAGCAATCGCCGCTGACAACGCTGAATATCCATATCCCCAGCTTTGTTTAAGTTCTGCGAGTTGATTGAGCCATCGCGTGGTTGGCGGATAAAAATAATATCCCAACACCAATGCCAACATGATGCCTTGCACGATCAGAGCCGGGATCAGGTTCGCCCTTGCGGCCTGAAAACCCACCTTCCACGGCGCTTCTTTTAGGGTTTGGGAATTAGGATTCTCCATTGGCACGGCCATCTGTAGACCATCAATTACCATATACAATCAGCAATCCAGCACGCGTGACACTTATGTGACAATGCTGTCACAATATTCCCCTTCGAGCGACAAAGCCATTTTTTTAGTTATATATAGTAAGCGCTAATTATGCAGGCAAGCAACAACATCACAACCTATGAAATCAATTCAAAGCGACCTTCTTGCATCAAGCTTGCTTGGGATTATGCCAGCAAAGGCTGA
>CAMCYT010000038.1 GCA_945885485.1 Prosthecobacter debontii | reverse complement strand
AGGCTGGCTTCCATCCGTGGTTTACGGACGTGGTGTGGAGAACGCCAACTTGAAAGTGGACGCAAAGACTTTCGCTGAGCTTCTGGCTCACAGTTTGTCGGACAGCATTCTCATTAACCTCGATGTGGAAGGTGTAGGTACTCGTTCCGTTTTCCTCAAAACCATCCAGCACGATCCTTTGACCGGTCGCGCGCTTCACGTGGATTTCCTCGCTGTGGATGACAAAACCGAGATCACCGCGAACATTCCGGTGCACCTTAACGGTGAAGCTAAAGGTGTCAAAGGTGGCGGTGTTATTGAGCAATACTTACACACCCTTGAGATCATTTGTTTGCCAGGCGCATTGCCTGACACGATCGAAGTGGATGTCACCGCACTTGATTTGGGTGAGTCCCTTCACATTGGTGAACTGAAACTTCCAGCCGGTGTCAAAGCGACTCACGCAGCTGAAGTAGTGGTCGCTCACATTGGCAAACCAGCCGCTTTGGTGGCTGAAGAGGCTGCAGTGGCGCCCGCACCTGCTGCGAAAGCCGCACCTGCTGCAGCTCCTGCGAAGAAATAAGTTTCAATAACTCTCTCTAAAGCGCTCGAAGATTTCTTCGGGCGCTTTTTTTGTTATCAAATAGGTTTGCGGGGAGTTCCTCAATAAGGTGTTTTGAGATATGGGAATTTCGTTGATCATCGGATTGGGTAATCCGGGAAGGCAATATGAGGAAACTCGGCACAACGTCGGGTTCATGTTGTTGGACCAGATCGCGTTGGCTGAGGGGGTGGTTTTTAAATCGGAGCCAAAATTTCAGTCGCACATCGCCAAGCTGGGGGATGGGACGATATTGATGAAACCTCAGACATTTATGAATCTAAGCGGTCGCTCGGTGCGGCAGTTGATGGCGTTTTATAAATGGGAAATGGATCGTATTTTGGTGGTTTATGACGATGTGGCATTACCTTTAGGACACTTGAGATTTCGGGAAAAAGGCTCGGCAGGAGGGCATAACGGGATCAAATCCATCATTGAGCATGTGGGCGGAGATGGGTTTCCGCGGCTGAAACTCGGAATCGGCGCATCGCGTCCGGGTGGGATGACGGGGCATGTTTTAGGGAAATTCGCACCAGAAGAACGAGAAGACCTTGAAAACATGCTTGCCACAGCGCGCGAAGCCGTGCAGTTTTCGCGCTCCCAAGGCATCGCCTTGGCCTCGAACCGTTTTAATACTCCACGGGTCAAACCACCACAAAATCAAACCAACGAACACACACAAGATGAGCCGTAAATACGAAGGCCTGATCGCCCTGACGACAAAGAACCAAGAAGGTAGCATGGACGAACTCGTGAACGCGATTTCGAAAGATATCGAGTCCGCTGGCGCCAAGGTTGAAAAAATCAACAACATGGGCCGCAAAGATTTCGCCTACACTCCACGCAAAATTAACGGCGCGCATTACGTGACCTACACGATTTCTGGCAGCCCAGATTGCATCACGAAGATTCAAGAGAAACTCGCTCTTAACGACGCAGTTTACCTGAATCAATTCAACCGCGTTGCTTAATTTTTAGATTTCTAACATAACCCTCCCGCAGGTCGCTTTCATTTAACTTTTTACACTAATATACTCCTATGGCCAATTTGAACAAAGTCATGTTACTCGGTAACCTCACCCGTGATCCTGAATTGCGGCATACTCCCAAAGGATCGGCTGTGGCTGATCTGGGTATCGCTGTGAACCGTAAGGTCCAAGATGGCAACGGAGGTTGGAAAGATGAAACGACTTTTGTCGATGTCACGGTTTGGGGAGCGAGTGCGGAGAACGCGCAAAAATATCTTACCAAAGGACGCGGCGTTTTTATTGAAGGACGCCTCCAAATGGATGTATGGGATGATAAGGCCACTGGCCAAAAGCGCAGCAAACTCAAAGTCGTCGCCGATAACCTCCAGTTCTTGCCGGACGGTAAAGGCGGTTCCCGCCCACCAAACGACGGGGGTTACACTGGAACTCCAGACGGCGGCCGCCAAGGCGGTTCTGCCGGTCCGATGGAGGATTACCAGGAAGAGGATGATATTCCTTTTTGAGAATCAAGGCTTGGAGACACAAGACGCCAGACTCTGAGATTTGAGACTTGGTGGGTAGTCCTAGCTTTTGGGGTGGGAGTTGTTGCCGTTTGCGCCGCTTTATTTGGAGCGGAAGCCGAAGCAGGAGGAAGCGAGGCAGCTAGATTAGAAAATAGGAACCACGGATCAACGCAGATGAATGAGGATTGAAGAAATCTAGTGAGCAAGGACTGTAATTGGTTTTTAAGGATTTGTAGAAAGGTTTGAATTTTTAATTACCGAAAGACGCGTAATTTGTGATCTCAGAATTTGAGGAATCTGAGGAAGCGGGTTGCAATGTGAGCTCGGAAAGGTAGTTGTGGTGCGTGAGCAGTTGGCAAAAAGCGGTTGATGGGTTGCGCGACTTGGTGAGAGCCGGGGTGGGTGAGTTTGTGGTGTGCGGAGGTGCGCGGAATGCGGTTTTGTTAGAAGTACTGGCGAAACTTGAGGCTGCGGGAAAAATTAAGGTCTGGAGTCATTTCGAGGAGAGGTCGGCAGGATTTTTTGCGTTGGGTCGGTCGATGGTGACAGGGAAACCGTGTGGGGTTGTGGTGACGAGTGGGACGGCGGTTGCGGAATTATTGCCGGCGGTGGTTGAGGCGTATTATCAGGCTCGTCCGTTGGTGTTGTTGACGGCGGACAGGCCGGAGCATTTTCGGGGGAGTGGTGCGCCGCAGGCGATTCAGCAGGTAGGGATTTTCTCGGGGTATGCGGGAAGTGATTTAGCGGCGTGGGATGGGAAAGGTCCGCTGCATGTGAACATGGAGTTGGAGGAGGAATTTGTGTTGGGTGGTGAAAATTTTGGAGATTTCACGTTGGGTGAATTCGCTGTGGATTTCGGTAGGCCGCAGGTGGCTGAGTTGGCGCGGTGGTTGCGGGAACCGTCGTTGCGGGGCTTGGTGGTGATGATAGGGGATTTGGAGTTGGATGAGCAGGAAGAGGTGTTTCATTTTTGTGAGAGTCTGGGCGCGCCGGTGGTAGCCGAGGCGAGCAGTGGATTGCGGGAGGCTCTGCAACATCTCGTGGTTGTGGATGCGGATCGGGTGCTGAAAGAGAATCCGCCAGCGAAAGTGCTGCGGCTGGGTGGGGTGCCGAGCGGGAGGTTTTGGCGGGATTTGGAAGATTTACCGAAAGTGAGTGTGTGGTCGGTGTGTCGGAATGGGTTGCGTGGGTTGGGTAGGGATGCTGGGGTTTTGCAGGGAACGTTGCTAAGAGTTTTGCCAGCCTTGGGTGAGCCCGAGGAGATGGGCGATTTGGGGGAGTGGTTGGAAGGGGTTGAGGGGCGGGGGCAGCGGATCGAGGAGGCACTTGAGGCATTTCCTGATAGTGAAGCTGGGTGGATGCGGATGCTTTCGGTTTATGCGGCGATGGGTAGCAGCGTGTATTTAGGAAATAGTTTACCGATCCGTGAATGGAACGCTTATGCGCAATGGCAGCGTCCGGCGCGGAATATTCGTGTGAATCGCGGCGCGAATGGGATAGACGGACAGATCAGTACGTGGTTGGGGGCGAGTGCGGGTGAGGCAGATGCTTGGGGGATTTTCGGGGATCTAACCGTTCTCTACGATTTGGCGGGATTGAAAATGTTAGGGCAAGTGGAGGCGCGGGGTCGGGTGTTGGTGGTGATTAACAACGGTGGTGGAAAAATTTTTGACAAAGTTCCGCGTTTGCATGGGATGAGTGTGGCTACGAAGGCGTGGATGTGTGCGGAGAGTCCGGTGGACTTTGAGGCGTTGGCCAAAGGCTTTGGGATGGATTATGTGCGGGTGACGCGGACGGATGATTTTGATGGCGCGGGAAATGGGGAGCGGGCGGTGTTGTTGGAGGTGGTGCCGGATGAGGGGCAGGGGCGGGAGTTTGAGGGATTTTGAGTGGTTAAGAAGATTTTTACCACAGAGGCGCAGAGGTCACAGAAGGACTCAGAGCCTAGGTTGATAAAAGAGATGGAGATGATGAAGGCGGAAATTTCTCACTTTGATCAGAAATGGTTGAAAATTTACCTTGGAGATTAGGGGGTTGCCTTTCTAGGCTGCGCGCACCGAACACGAACCCTATGGCTAAGAAAGATTTTACGATTCTAAATAAACTCGGAATTCATGCGCGCCCAGCTGCGCAGTTTGTGAAGATGGCAAACCGATTCAAATGCGACATAATGGTCGAGAAGGATGGTGAAGAGGTGGATGGTAAAAGTATCATGGGCTTGATGATGTTGGCGGCTGGCCATGGATCGGTGATCTTGGTGAGCGCGGAAGGTGAAGATGAGGATGCTGCGTTGGAGGCGATCGGTGATTTGATCGAGCGCAAGTTTGAGGAGGAGTGAGAATAAATTTTTAGTTATATGTCGAAAATTACGATTTTATCGGGTGACGGTATCGGCCCGGAGGTGATGGTGCAGGCGCTACGCGTGCTGGATGCCGTTGAGGAAAAATTTGGTTTCAAGGTTGAGCGCTCTCAGCATCTCGTGGGAGGTGCGGCGATTGATCATGGTGGGCATCCGTTACCTGCGGAAACGGTGTCGGCAAGCGAGGCTGCGGACGCGATCTTGTTCGGTTCTGTGGGTGGGCCGAAGTGGGAAAGCTTACCTCCAGAGATTCAACCCGAGCGCGGGGCTTTGCTACCGTTGCGGAAACATTTTGGTTTGTTTGCGAACTTGCGTCCAGGAGTTTGCTTGCCAGCGTTGACCGATGCTTCACCGGTAAAACAAGAACTCATCGCGGATGGCTTCGATGTGCTGTGTGTGCGCGAACTAACAGGTGGGGTTTATTTCGGATCGCCGAAAGGACGTCATGAGGAAAACGGCGAGCCGGTTGCGCTCGACACGATGATTTACAAGAAGAGCGAGATTCAACGGATCGCGCGCGTTGCTTTCACAGCGGCGATGGGTCGGAAGAAGCAATTGCTCTCCGTGGACAAAGCGAACGTGTTGGCGTCATCTGTGTTGTGGCGTGAGACGGTGATTGAGATTGCGAAAGAATTTCCTGAAGTTCAGTTGTCGCACATGTACGTTGACAACGCGGCGATGCAGTTGATCAGGCGACCGGGTTCGTTCGATGTGTTGGTTACTGAAAATCTTTTCGGCGATATTCTTTCTGATGAGATGGCGATGATTTCCGGTTCGCTGGGGATGTTGCCATCAGCTTCGTTGGGCCAGCAAAAGCCAGACGGATTATATTTCGGCTTGTATGAACCATCAGGTGGATCTGCTCCGGACATTGCTGGGCAGGGGATTGCAAACCCGATTGCGCAGGTGCTTTCGTTGGCGATGTTGTTGCGTTTCTCGCTTGGAAAAATTGAAGCAGCGGATGCGATCGAAGCGGCGGTGGCTCAGTCGATTGCAGACGGATTCCGGACGGGTGATATAGCGACTGGAAAAGCAGGAGAGAAAAAAGTCGGCACTGCAGGTATGGGTGACGCAATTCTCGAAAGACTCTAACGGTTTTTCATCGCCTCTCGCATAATTGGGAGAGCGTCATTTTCAGGAAACCAATGTTGAAAGGCTAGTGCGCCTTGGTGGATGAGGAGACTGAGTCCGTTGTCGGTTTTACATCCGGCCTTGCGTGCACTGGCGAGAAAAGGAGTTTCTGCGGGTTTGTAAATCGTATCGTAAGCGCAGTGATGCGGCAGGAAATAATCATCTGGGATGACTTCTGGATCATCGTTTTTTAGGCCAAGAGAACTGGTTTGGACGATAAGATCTGCTTGTTGGCAGAACCGTTTCAACTCAGGATCTGAGAGTGTTAGGGTTCGGATCTTAGTGTTGGGAGATAGGTTTCTTAGGCGAGCAGCAAGCGCATCAATTTTATCGAGACTTCGATTGACGAGAGTTAGCCTCGCTGGTTTTCCGAGGCCGCATTGGGTGGCGATGGCTTGTCCTGCACCGCCGCCGGCGCCGATGATGAGGGTGTGAACTTGGCTGGCTTTGATGGTAAATGCTTCTTCGATGGCAGCGATGAAACCGGGGCCATCGGTGTTGTAGCCGAATGTGCCGGTATCGGAAAAAACCACGGTGTTCACGGCACCTAACAGTTGAGCTTGAGGTGATACATTTGTGCAACACGCCATCGCCTCGAACTTGTGCGGGACGGTGACGTTGCAACCCAGAAAGCCGAGTTCACGCATTAATTTGAATGCTTGCTGTAGTTCACCGGGCGTGACTTCTAGTCGGACGTATGAGGCGTCGATGGAAAAGGCATCGAGTGCGGGTTGATGGAGTTGCGGAGAAGCGGAATGCGCGACGGGATATCCAAGCACGGCGAGGCGTGCCGGTTTGGGTTCCGCGGTGGCTTCGTGGAGATCTGAAAGGATGTAGACCGGTTTCATATTAGGGTCATTTTAGAGAGTAAATGAGGAGCGGATGCGATCCCGGAGGCGTTTCGCGGGCCATTGCCCAGGTGCAGTTTCGGTTTTTCCAATAAAGCCGTAGTTCAAAACACTACCGTTCTTGGCGCAGAGCAGGCGGGAATCGGGTGCCAAATTGCCCATTCCCATACTGGCTGTGGGTATTCCGAAGTCTTGTGTTTGGAGATTAGCGAGGATAGCGAGTTCTTCGACGTGATGAAGTCGCGCAGCGAATTTGAAGCCAGAAGCACCGGCTTGTTTGGCGAGGGCTGCGCGAGAGGTGAGTTCATCAAGCGTGGGGAGGCGTTCGAAGTTGTGGTAAGAGGCGATCCATGGGATGCGTTTAGCGTTGATTTCAGTGATCAATATCTCCATTTCTGCGATACTTGCGACCTCGATATCGATCAAGGCAGCAGCATTTAAGGCTGATTTTATAAGGGATTTCCGGGTCTCGGTGCTTAGTTGAAATGGTGAACCCTCGGAGTGGCAGCGGGCAGTGAAGAGTAGGGGAAAGCCCAGTAAATGCGCCCAGATTTCAGGTCCTTGTTGGGAGAATTCTTGATAAAAAAGATCGAGCCTGATCTCAGCGATATCGCATTCCAAGCCGAGTGATTCGGGTGTTGCGGAGCGGAGTGAATCGATATCTCCAAAGCTTCCAACCACAGAGGGGTTAGAATTTGGAAAATAGAATGACGGCTTGCTCATGTGTTAAGTGATGTGCAAGCGAGGCGCTTTCGTCAATCGCTTGTAGGGCTGACCGTCTCTATTTTTAATTTTCTATCAAAAAACTTCATTTTGATTAATCTTTTATCTGGTCAACCCGACTAGGAATTCCTTAGTTTTTTATAAATCCAAACATTATGCGTAATTTACGTCTTTCTTTACTATCGGTTGCCAGTGTTGCGACTCTCTGCATTTCTTTCCAATCTACAGCTTATGCACAGTCCTATAAAGTAGAGCCAGAAAAGCCGACATTTGATGATCTTCCTTCGCCAGAATTTAATACGAGCAAGACAAAGGCTTTTAAGCCAAAGGATTGGTTGGAGATTGAAGCGTCGTTTAAAGTTCAAATGTCACCTGAACCACCATCGAAGACCGCTGAGCGATTGACGGTGAAGTGGTATATCGCTGTGGAGCATCCGGATAAAAAAGGTGCTTTCTTATTGCTCACCAAAGACATCACTCATGTAAACGTGCCATTGAATGAGGAAATTTTCTCCTCGGTTTACTTGTCCCCTGCCTCGATCAAGCGATTGACGGGACGTGATCGTGCAGCGAAAGGCGTGGTGAATCTGGTTGGTTACGAAATCTTGATCAATGGTGAAAAAGTCGCGCAGTCAACCAGTGATGGCAAAGTGGGTTGGTGGAATACAACCTCCGACAAGATTTCGCGTAGCGATTCAGTGCCTCTTTTAAATAAGAGCGAGACACCCTTTGTGAGTATGTGGTGGGATCGATACGCTGAGATTCTCGTCGAGCGCCGCTAGGTTTTCGTTATATTCAAATTCACTGATCATTTTTTAAATTTCACTGCTCTTTTCCCTTCATGTCTGACTCCCCGACCACAGTAGCTCTAAATATTGGCTCTCAGCGCATCAGTGTGGCTGTATTTGAAACTTCCAAACAGGGCGATTTGGTAATCAAGGGTTATGCATCGGAGACTATCGTTGCAGATCCGGCTTTTGAGGCTTCTCGAGAAATTCAGATTCAAGTTGCGCTGAAAGATATCGTCGAGAAATTGGATATAGCGAAATTAAAGGTTCGCTACGCCCTTTCCGCGCAAGCCGTGTTCATGAGGTTTGTGAAGTTGCCACCTATTCAGGATGATAACATCGAGCAACTGGTGACTTTTGAGGCACGGCAACACGTGCCATTCCCACTTAGTGAGGTGGTATGGGATTATGAATTGATCGAAGGCAGTAAAGAGAAAGAAGCGGTAATTATTGCGATCAAGAGCGATGAACTCGAGGAAATCAACGATATCGTCAACTCATCGGGCTTGACCACAGCGGAGGTCGATGTAGCTCCGATGGCTCTCTATAATGCCTTCCGTTCTGCCTACGGAGTATCAGATGAGCCGATTTTGATTGTGGATATTGGAGCAAAGTCCAGCAGTTTGCTTTATGTTGAGGGAAAACGATTTTTCACCCGTAGCGTGCAAATCGGCGGCGCGTCCATTAGCACAGCGATTGCCAAAGAATACAGAGTTCCATTCGGCGAGGCTGAGCACCAAAAAATCCACAATGGATTGGTAGTATTAGGAGGTGGACACACCGATAGTTTGGATGAATCGATGGCGGCATTAGCGATGGTCATTCGTAACGCGCTTACCCGGTTAACATCTGATATCACACGCACTACTAATTACTATCGCAGTCAGCACAATGGAAGTGCGCCGAAGAAAGTTTTACTCGCGGGTGGTGGTGCAAATCTACCCTATACCTTGGAGTTTCTTGAGGAAAAACTCGGTCTGCCAGTAGAATTTTTTAATCCTCTCACGAATATAGCGATCACTAAAGATGTGGACCTTGATATCCTCCAAAGAGAAGCTCACATGATGGGTGAGTTGGTCGGATTGGGATTGAGAGGAATCGGTAAATCGGCTATCAATATCGATCTTGTTCCCGCTGCGGTTGAACAGATACGTGATGCGGATCGGCGCAAACCATTCTTGATTGCAGCGGCTGCAGTCTTGGTTGTAGGATTTGGTGCTTGGGCCTTGTTATCGCAACTTGGAGCAGCTGGTGCGGCGGACAAGGCGCGCACCATGTCCGAGGTGAAGGATGATCTTTACCCACATGCCACCAAAATTAATTCACTGTTTAAAAATGAAAAAAAATTGAATGAGGTTGCTGCCAAATACACAAATCTTCAGGAAGATCATGCCTATTGGTTCAATGTTATAAGTGAAGTCAATGAGGCCTTTGCGAACGATTCAGTTTGGCTAACCGAGTTGTCTCCGATTTATGGCTTTAATCCCATTCCACCTAAGGATGCTGCGGCACCAGTAACAGCGCCGCTGCAGGTGATTCCGCGTAGTTTCGCTAATAATGCTTCTGGTGCTGCGAGTCTGATTACCATTCCGCCTGTCGTTGAGGATGAAGTGACTAAAGGAAAATCAAAAAATAAAGGAAAATCAGCGCCGAAACTTGAAGCTAACGCAATTATGATCCGAGGATATTGGCGTGAAAATTCTCTCAGTCAAAATGTGGTGTCGGAACTTTTGAAAAACTTACGTGAGAACAGCACGGTGTTCAAATTCACTCTTACAGAAGGTAATGCTAAACTTGGCAAAAAATCTAAGGACTCGAAAGCAAAAGAAATCTATCTGAGCGATGAGCAATTATTGAAGGTGTCGGCAGTGGGTGGATCTGACGATCTTGGTTTCCCTTTTGAATTGATCCTGCCCCTCGCTAAACCTGTAGCCGTCAAGTAACTCACAACTTTAGAATTTCCCTTAGCCACTATGAATTGGATTAAACAAAACCCATTCCTTTCGACTCTAATCGGTAGCACGCTCGTCCTATGCGGTTTGCTGGCGTTTATCGCGATCAAAGGTGGATCAAAATACAAGCAAGCCAAAGATGATTTCGATAGCGCGTTTTTAAATGTAACTAAGTCTGAAAAATTGGATCTTTATCCCACGGCTGATAACAGCCAAGCGAAGAAGAAAGCCTTGGATGATTATAATCAAGCGATCGACGATTTGAGTGAGTTGTATGCTAGGTATCAAATTGATCAGTCCAAACCGATTACGACCCAGCAGTTTACTGAGAATGTAAAAAAGGCGAATGCTGAAGTAGTAAAAGCATTTGCAGCAGTAGACAGTAAATCACCTGAAGATTTTTTCATGGGTTTCGAAGCCTACAAGGGTCAACTCGCAAAAACAAATTCTACCGCGTTACTGGATTATCAGCTCAATACGATCAAGCAGGTTCTGTTAGGGATGGCTGAGGCGCGCCCTTCTGGTTTGATTCGTATCTATCGTGAAAAAATTTCTGAGGAAAATGATGTAACGTATACCCCTGAGAAAGGTGATATTGCTAGGAGTTTTGGTTACGAAATCGTTTTCAAAGGCTCCGAAGCATCAGTGCGAGATTTCATCAATAAGCTAGGAGAGAAAAAATCTTACTATTGTGTGATCCGCTCCATCCGGATCAACAATGAACGGGACTCACCCCCTAAAATTTCCGATGCGAAATTCGAAAAGGCACCAGACGCCGCTGCTGCTGCAAATCCTTTTGGAGCTTTCTTTCAAGATGCACCAGCAACAGCTCCAGGCTCCGCTCCAGCAACAGCTCCAGGCTCCGCTCCGGGCCCAGCGCCTGTGGTCGCGCCACAACCCGAAGGCGCACCAGAAGCAGTAGCGCCCCCAGTTCCTATAGAACCTGCACCGCCCGCTCCAGCAGCTCCAGCAGCTCCAGCAACTACTGGATTAGCGGATTCATCAAGGATACTCTATCAGGTTCTGGGACACGAAGAATTAGAGGTCTTCATTAGATTCGATGTCATGCTGTTCTTGTCCAAAGAAGCACCTGCTAAACCTTAAGCTCAAATTTTCTTATTATGTCTTGGATTTCTGATCATTACGAAAAAGCAGCTCTTGCTGGCACGCTACTGGCTGCTGTCGCCTTATGTTATACAGGTTTGAATAGCAAAAACGCTGTGGAAAAGGATTTCGAGGGTGGTATAGCTGGTGAAGGCTCCAATGATCCCTCGATCAAAGACGGGGATAAAGTCGCCCTTGCGAAGTCTTCGTATGAGATGGCTCAGAAATGGAATAGAGCGCAGCCTGATGGCAGGCCTGTGGATTTATTCACTGGCGTGCCGCTTTTTGTGGATAAAGCCAATCCCAAGAAACCCGTTGATTTACCAAAAAGCCCAGATATCCATCCACCCATTCCTAATCAATGGTGGATAGAAAATCGGATCAATCCCGGATTCGGTGATTCACCGCAGCGCGATGAAGACAAAGATGGCTTCACTAATGAAGAAGAGTTTACAGCGAAGACAGATCCTACCGACAATCGTTCTCATCCGAACTTGATTCAAAAGCTTGGTTATTTAGGCGATGAGGCTGTGAAATGGGTGCTGCGTCCCAGTGGTTTTCCCGATGCTCAACAACCCGAGGCCAACTTTGAATACAGTAATAGTAATCGCTTAAAGTTAAAGACACCCGCTGCAGAACCAATTAAGATCAATGGCTTATTTTTTGCAGGTGACCTAGCGAAAGATGCAAAAGGCCGCTTCAAGTATCTTGGATTTGAAGTAAAAAGCGTGAGGAATGATAAGATCGATGCAAATGAAGATATCACAATCATTAGAGTAGAGGACCAGAAGCCCAATAAAAAAGGCACGATTTATGAAATCCCTGCCAATTTTAGGGTGGCCAACGCTGGAGAATTCACGAAATACGATCGCAAGGCGAAATTATCCTTAGATGCACTCGGGCTTAGCGGCCAAGAATTCAAGGTTGAGGAACTCACAGACTTTGGTTTACCGGAGGATTCTGAGGTGAAAAACTTCCGCATGATGGAAGTGACCCCAACTCGAATTGTAGTCCGGGAGACCCTCAAGGATGGCTCAACTAAGCTCCATGAAATTAACAAGCGTCCCTAATTTATTTCTGCCTCAAACCTGAAATATCAACATTTCTCAAAATTGCACTTTTCAAATCGACATAATCCCTCCAGAAACTCCGTGTTCACTATGCAAATAAAGCCAACGTATAGCTCAAGTCCAACTGCCGTATCTCTGATATTGCTAGCTGCGACCATGCCCTTTAATCTTTCCTCCGCGCAATCAGTCGAGGGTAGCTCAACCAAGAGTAGCCTTGCCCAGCGTGAAATTATGCGCAGGACTCAGGCCGTTGCCGAGGCTGATCGCCTTTTCGCTGAAGGTCGTGAAGCTTACGCAAAAGCCGAATTCCAAGTTGCTGTGGACAAATACAAACAGGCATTAGGTAATGTCAGAGACGTTCCAGCGCTTGTAGACAGACATGAAAGTTACACTCAGCATCTTGCAGATGCCAGCGTTGCACTTGCTCAGTCATATCGCAAAATTGGTAAATACGATGAAGCACGCCTGTTGCTCGAAGGTGTTCTCGCTGCGGATGTGGATCCAGATAACGCGATTGCTAAAACCGAATTAAACTATTTGGACGATCCGATTCGCACCAATCCTGTTCTTACTAATGATCACGTTAAAAACGTCGATCAAGTTCGCCGCACTCTTTACAAGGCTCAGGGTTACTACGATCTCGGGAAATACGATCAGGCTAAAAAGGAGTATGAAGAAATCTTACGCATTGATCCATACAACGAGGCAGCTCGCCGCGGAATGGAAAAAGTTGCAAATACAAAAACCGATTACTATCGCGCTGCCTACGGTCACACACGTGCGGAGTTGCTGATGCAAGTCGATCAAGCATGGGAGTTATCCGTCCCTGCCGATGTGCCAACTTTTAATACCGCACCTACCGCAAATAATATTGCATCGGATGGTGTCGCTACTATTAATGCAAAGCTCCGTAATATCATCATTCCTAAAATTGACTTTGAAGATAGAACAGTTGAAGAAGCAATTGATTATCTTCGTCTACGTGCCGCTGAACTCGATGTTACTCAGCTCGATCCTGCGAAAAAAGGCGTGAACTTGGTGATTCGCCGCCCGAAAGGGAATGCCCTTGGAGGTGGAGCGGCTCCCGAGCCTGAAGCTGGTGCTGAAGATTTGCTAGGTACGGGTGATTTGGGTGCTGCGCGCATTGATGAACTCCGCCTGCGTAACGTTCCTTTGGGTGTAGCTCTAAAATACATCTGCGATAAAACCAAGTTGCGTTTTAAAGTGGATGACTTTGCAGTGACACTCGTTCCAATGACGGAAGAAGGAAACGATGTGTTTACGCGCACTTTCCGGGTTCCACCCGATTTCGTCGCATTATTGATGACAGCAGGTGGTGCTGGTGGTGGTGGTGCACCTGCCGAAGATCCATTTGCGGCAGCAGGCGGTGGCGGTGGCATTGCTGGAGGTCTTTCAACACGGCCACCTATTATCGAACTCCTTAAGAATAACGGTATTCTCTTTCCTGATGGTAGTGCTGCTACATTGGGTTCAGCTGGAACTTTATTGGTTACCAACACCCTAGCCGAATTAGATAAGGTGGAGCAGGTAGTTGATCTTCACATGGGCCAACAGCCTAAGCAGGTGAAAATCACCACAAAGTTTGTGGAGATCACTCAGGAAAACAGCGACGAGCTCGGATTTGACTGGGTCATTAGTCCCTTCGGTGATTCCGGTGGTAATATCTTCGGCACGGCAGGAACATTAGGCAGCGGAGCTGCTCGCACAGCCTTAGACTTTATCAACCCAGTCGATGGCACTCTGATTCCTGGTATCCCAACCACGCCACTTGGAAATGTTACCAACTCTCCAACTTCAGGACTGCGTACTGGTGATTACGCTGTTAATCGAAACAGTATTGATGCGATTTTAAATAATCCCAACCGCTCATTACAAAACCCATCGGTTGCGCCAGGTATCTTGGGTGTCACTGGCTTGTTCTCCGATGGTCAAATCCAGATGATCATGCGTGGTCTCGCTCAGAAAAAAGGCAGCGATCTCATGACCGCACCTTCGGTGACTGCTCGCTCAGGCCAGAAAGCAACGATTGAAGTTATCCGCGAATTTATTTATCCTATTGAATATGAACCACCACAAGTTCCTACGGCCATCGGCGGCGGTGGTGGTGGTTTCAACAACAATGGTGGTGGTATCCAACAAGCACCTCAGAATATTCCTGTCACTCCCGCCTCGCCTGTGGCATGGGAAACCCGAAACACAGGTGTCACGCTGGAAATTGAGCCAAGCATTGGTGAAAACGATTTTGTGATCGATATCCGATTCCTACCACAGATCGTTGAGTTCGAAGGCTTCGTTAACTACGGCAGCCCCATCCTTGCACCTTCGGTAGATGCTGATGGAAACCCAATTACTTTGGTGGTTACGGAAAACCGTATTGAGATGCCAGTTTTCTCGAAACGCAGTGTGGATACGTCACTCACCATTTATGACGGCTACACAGTGGCAGTTGGTGGTTTGATGCGTGAGGATGTTCAAATTGTGGAAGATAAAGTTCCTATCCTTGGAGATATCCCATATTTAGGTAGATTGTTTCAAAGTGAGGCAGAAAACCGCATCAAGAGTAATCTTATCATCTTCGTGACAGCTGAAATTATCGATCCGACCGGTAGACGCGTGAATGATACGGAGTCATCTCCTCCACCAGATGAAGAACTTGTAAATCCTGTCGTAACTGACGGCGGTGGTTTATTGCCTCCTCCTCCATCGCTTGAGTTGCCAGCGGAGTAATCCGACCATTCGAAAATATCTAAAAAAGAGCGAGGGGTGACCCTCGCTCTTTTGGTTTGTATGTTTCAGGGGCTAGGAAATACCAAAAAATGACGAGTAAAGAAATCTTGCCAAACCGTGATTCTTTGATTAATCCAAGAGAGTCATTCCTGCATCCTAGCTGTTTGACGCGCTTCGTCTGGTCCTTTAACGCCATGGTCTCAGGAAGTATGGTTTGTAATGGCGTGACTCAAAGAATAAGAAAATGGACATCTATGTGGGCAACTTGCCCTACACCGCTACCGAAGAAGACGTAACAGATCTCTTCGCCGCATACGGCCCGGTTGAACGGGTAAAAATCATCACCGATCGTGAAACAGGCCGCTCTAAGGGGTTTGCTTTCGTCACTCTCGGAGATCAAAGCCAATTGAATGCTTCGATCGAAGCGCTCGACGGGCAAGACTATCAGGGTCGCGCACTTCGCGTGAACGCATCTGAGCCTAAAGAAGCTCGTCCCGGCGGATTCCGCAGTGGCGGCGGCGGCGGCGGCGGCGGTGGCGGCGGTTACGGCGGTGAACGTCGTGGCGGCGGTGGTGGAGGCGGCGGCTACAAAGGCGGCGGCGGCGGTGGTGGCTACAAAGGTGGCGGCGGCGGCGGTGGCTACAAAGGTGGCGGCGGCGGCGGCGGTGGCTACAAAGGCGGCGGCGGCGGTCGCGGCAATGACGACTGGGGTTGATTTTTCATTCCCCGAAAGTTTCCAACGTCTACTTCCCTCGCGGAAGTAGACGTTTTTTTATGCTTATGAATCCGCAGCTACTAGGTA
>CAMCYT010000037.1 GCA_945885485.1 Prosthecobacter debontii | reverse complement strand
CGGCTGAAGGCTGGTTGGAGGCTGAGCTTGCTCGGCCAGCGGATTTTTTGGGCTATCTGAGAGGATTTTTGCGGTCTTGTTGCGGACGATCATCATGGGGATGAGGAGTATCGCGAGCAGGATAAGAGGGATGAGTATGAGGTAGCGGGATTTCATGAGATTTGGACGGATTGTATTTTTAAGAAATCTTATGTAACGGAATAGTTTGACCGTTTGGAAAGCCATCATTAAGTTTTAGCCAATGGCCGTTGAACATCGGCACTGAGTTTGTGTCTAAAGATTCATCAATAAAAGTCGGAAAATTTGAGGGATTCAGCTGGATACGCTGTGAAGGCAAGGGTTCCTTTCTGAACAGTTTGGCTGTGAAAGAATTTGGCGACGCGAGGATACGGGCCGGAGTGGTGCGGTTGGTGATTGATTTGGAGCAGTGTTCGGGAATGGACTCGACCTTCATGGGGACTCTGGCGGGTATGGCTGCGAGGATTACAGAATACGGTGGAAAGCTGCAAGTGACAGCTGCAAGTGAGAAGAGTTGCAATTCGTTGGAGGATTTGGGACTGGATTTTTTAATGGAGATCAATCCGCAAGATACGGAGTGGAATGGCTTGGAAAGCAAAGTGCGAGATTTGCTGAAGCTTAAAGTGGCGGGAACGAAGGCTGGGACGGTGATGCATACCAAACATGTGTTGGAGGCACACGAGATTTTATCACGGGCGAACGCTAGTAATGAGAAGAAATTTTCCGGGGTGGTGAAGTTGTTAGAGGAAGAGTTGACGGAGAAAACCGGGCAATCTAGCTAATGGGTATCATTCAGTATTTGTGCCTGGCTTTGGTGGGGGTTTCCTCGTTGCTGGCGGGTGCGTTGGTGTTGGCTTTGATCAACCAACGCAAGCGTGCGAAACGTCTCAAACAGGTTTTAAAAGCACTCTCAGGTGAGGAGGAGCGGATGTTTCATTTCCTACATAATCTGGGGATTGCGATTGGTGAGGAACCGACCGATGGAGCTTTGTCACGGACCATTGTGGAAGGCATAGTGGACGTGGTCGGTGCGACGGGTGGGGCGATATATTATCCCACAGGCGATGCGAATTTTTTGGTACCTGCTTATGCTTCAGAAGAATGCCCGCCGTTGATTCGTTTGTCAGAAAAGATTTTGGCCGATGCTAAAGAGGATGGGCGGGTGGTGGCGAGTCATTTGAATTTGGATAGGATTAAAATGGGGGATGGCCTGCTAGGTCGGGCGTTTGGAGCGGCTGAAGCGATGCATATCGAGGATTTAAGTGCGCATGGGGTATTGGGGATGTATGTGCGGCAAGAGGTTCCGAATGTGGCGGTGATGATTTCACCATTGCGCTACGCGGGGCAGGAGATTGGGGTGTTGGCGATTGCGAAGCTGAAAAGCGAAGGGGATTTTACGGTGAATGATTTTGCGGTGTTCCGTTCAATTTCTGAGCAATCGGCTTTTGCGATTGGGAATGCACGGATTCATCGGGATGCGAATGCGAAGAAGGCGATCGAAGGTGAGTTGCACAACGCGCGTGAAGTGCAGCGGGTGTTATTGCCGCAGGATGATCCGAAGGTGAAAGGGTTTCGGATTCACGGGGTGAATGTGGCAGCGCGGATTATCAGTGGAGACTACTACGATTACATTGAACTGATTGATGGGAAACTCGGTGTGGTGGTGGCGGATGTTTCAGGTAAAGGTGTGGCGGCGGGTTTGTTGATGGCGATGTGCCGGAGTTTATTGCGAGCGGTGGCATTGAGTCATGAATCGCCAAGTAAAGTACTGGCTACGGTGAACCGATATCTGTTTCCCGACATCCGTGAGGACATGTTTATCAGTATGAACTACGGAGTGTTAGATCCGGAAACAGGTCGCATGGTTTTTGCAAGAGCGGGACATGATCCGGCATTGGTGTATCGTAAAGCGATGGGAACGGTAGAGGTGCTTCGTCCACGAGGCTTGGCACTTGGGATTGATCAAGGAGATGTTTTTGAACGTGTGACAGAGGATTGCGTAGTGGAAATGGAATCTGGCGATTGCGTATTATTTTTTACCGATGGTGTGAAGGAGGCAATGAATGCGGATGATGAGGAATTTGGCATGGAACGCTTGGCAGATGCATTCAGTGCATCGGCAATACTCGGTGCTGAGGTGGTGGTGAAACGCGTGCAGGAAGCGGTTGAAAAATTTACAGGTGAGGGTGCACAGATGGATGATGTGACGATCGTGGCGATTGAGAAGCGGTGAGGTTGGATTGTTGGGAGTGGGATGGATTAGCCGTCATCGCCGATGGTCTCTGTTGGGCAGGAATCCATCGCTACTTGTAGTAGCGCTATTTCTTCCTCACCGATGGGTTGTCGAAGCGTATAGGTAAGACCTTCCTCGTCATCTCTTGCGAAAATCTGGGGCGCTATTTCACGGCACAGATCGCAGTCGATGCATGATAGATCGTTGTAGTATTTCCCTGATACATTGAGCGGATTTTTGTTGGTTCTGTCTGCCATGAGGAAACTGTGCCTGAATAAATAAATTGCGTTAAATTCATTTGTTGTATTAATTAATGAATAAATTGCATGAATGAGCTCTCGGAAATTGATCTTTATAAACTAGGCTTATTGAGGCTAGTGGCTGATCTGCGGAGCTTTACGGCTGCGGCGGAAAAGGCTGGGATTTCCCAGAGTGCGATCACTCGGCAGATCCAGTCGATGGAATCTCAACTTGGAGTGAAGTTGCTCGAAAGGACAACAAGGAGCGTCACGCTGACTGAGCCGGGAGCGATTCTTTTGAGAGAAACCGAAGCGGTGCCGAATTTGCTCTCTGGTGCGATGCGTAGGATACGCGAAGAGTATCTGGATATCAGGAAAGAAATCCGGGTCGGGATTTCAACTGAGCTAACGCTTACCCACATTCCGGGAATTTTCCATGGGCAAGAGAGATCACATCCGGATGTTAGGATATTAGTTTCACAGGAAAGCGACGGTAGTTTGTTTGATAGGGTGCGGACGAACGGACTCGATCTAGCGATTGTCTGTGGCGCTGGTAAAATGCTCGATCAGGTGGAAGTCATTCATACGATTGACGATCAATTCTGGCTGGTTGCTTCTAAGGAATCGGTTATTCCAGAGGAAGGTGGATCGAGTGCAAATTGGAGGAAGTGGGCATCTGATCAAAAGTGGTTATTTCCTCCAGAGACGTCTGCGACACGAGGTTTGATAGATGGGTGGGTAGCTACGCTGGGTTTGAAACCCAAGCCCTCGATGGAAATGGAAAACCATGATCTGATGGTGCAACTCGTAGCTCTCGGAATGGGAGTAGCATTTGTGCCGAGAAGGGCTTTGAGTGGATTTTCAAGAAGACACAAAGTTGTCAGAGTTCCTGTTCCAATCGAACTGTGCAGAAAACTCGTTGCCGTTGTGCCGAGGTTTACATCCGTGCCTGAACATGTTCGTAATTTTGTCTCGGGTATTTTGTTTTCCTGACCGCAAGTGGGTATTTTGTAGATTGTCAGGTGTGATGTAGTGAGGTAGAGTGAAGTATGGATAAAGAGATAAAAGTGGATAAGAAATTCGCGAATGATCCTTTGTTTCAGGAGGTCATGAAAGAGGCTCTGGAGATTCAAGATCGGTTTGCTGCTGAACCTATCTATTCCAAGACTGGAAAAGGTTTTTTGAAAAGCGTTGGGGTTGAGGAGTTAATAAAGCTCAAGAGCGATGCCAAAAAGCGAGTAGAAGCCGATTCGCGATGACCTACAGGGATAAATGGCTAGAACCCTTTTCTTGGGATTTTATTACCGCGCAAAATCAGATTCTTTGTGCCAATAAATCAGCACACCACGGGCCGACGAGTGATGGACATGACCTCGGAAAAGAACTTTGGCAAAGTAAGAACCAGCTAGAGATGAGTCTTTTTGAGGCGGTGGAAATTTGTCGGCAGTGTCATAGAATTGCACCTTTCACTAATTACAACGGCAACACATTTGCGGCAATCGCTCGGATCATGATCAAAAGATTAGATTTGAAGCCAGAAGATGAATTTTTGATTCGCAGCCTTGCAGGACATATCGTCGCAGGAGTCGCTGGCGAAGATGAGCTCAAAGCATTTGAGGAGTTTTGTAAGACTCTCGGATGATTTGGATTTTGGATTGTGAGAGGTTGATTTTGGGTTGAAGGTCTGGGTATGGATGCGAACAAAAAAATGGGAGAGTTGATGGCAGAGATGCCGGGTGCGCGGCGGGCGTTGTTTGCCAAATATCATCTCGGGGGTTGTCAGAGTTGTGCGTTTGATGAGGGGGAGACTTTAGCGGAACTTTGTAAGCGCGCGGAGTTGGATGCGGATCAGGTGTTGGCACATTTGCTCAGCAGTCATGAGCATGATTTGGCGATGCTGATTTCACCGAGCGATGTGGCGCAGAGAAAAGATGAAGTTACTTTTGTGGATGTCCGCACGCGCGAGGAGTTCGAGGCGGTGAAGATTGATGGTGCGGAATTTTTCACGCAGGAGCTTCAGGAGAAAATTTTCAGAGATAAGCCATCCGGCTTGGTGGTGCTCTACGATCACACGGGCAAATATGTGCTGGATCAGGTCGCTTGGTTCAGGGGCCACGGGATGCCTAACACTTTTGGAATGAAAGGTGGAATTGATGCGTGGAGTCAGGAGGTTGATTCCAAGGTGATGAGGTACCGGGTGGAGGTTTGAAACTTTAAATTCTAAACTTTAAACTTCAATGATGAGGAAGCTATCCAGAGGCGGGACGCCTCTGGCACGGTCTGCGCCGGGACGGCGCAGCTACATGGGTGGAAACGGCTGTTCGGAGATGATCCAGTCTTCGTTTTTTTCGATGAAGGTTTTCATGGCCCAGTCGTGAGGGAAGAGGGCGACGAGCCAACCGTTGGAATCTCGGGAGAGCACGGTGCCTAAAGAAAGAGCGGGGCGGGCTTCGGGGGCGAGGGGATCGCCTTCTTTGGGTTTGAGCCAACGGGCGATCGACCAATCAGCGGATTCGATGCGGGTTTCGGCGGCATACTCGCCTTCGAGGCGGTGTTGCAAAACTTCGAACTGGAGCGGGCCGACCGCGCCGAGCAGGACGCTGGAGGAGTTGGTGGCTGCATCTAACAAAGTGAACTCGGAGGCGACGCCTTCTTTGAGGAGTTGTTCAAGGCCGCTTTGGAAGCGTTTGTATTTGGCGGTGGAGTTATTGGTGAGGTAGGAAAAGCACTCGGGAGCGAAGCGTGGGATTTCGTCGAATTTGACTTCGGGGCAGGAGGCGAGGGTATCGCCGATGAGGAGATCGTAGTTTCCAACGAGTCCGACGACGTCGCCGGCGTAGGCGTCATCGACGGTTTCGCGATCGCGGGCGAAGAGGCGTTGGGAGTTCGCGAGGCGGATGGTTTCTCCGGTGCGGGTGTTGATGACGTTCATGTCGCGCTCGAACTGTCCGGAGACGATGCGGATGAAGGCGATACGATCCCGGTGTTTCGGGTTCATGTTTGCCTGGATTTTAAAAACGAAGGCGGAGAATTCCTTGGAGGCGGGATGGACAGTTTGATTGTCGCTGACACGCGGCAGGGGTGGTGGTGAAAGTTCGAGGAAACGGTCTAACAGGAGTTGGACGCCGAAGTTGTTTGCGGCTGATCCGAAAAACACGGGAGTGAGGTTTCCGGCGAGGACTTCGTTGATGTCAAAGTCGGCTCCCGCGCCTTCGAGGAGTTCGAGTTCGTCGCAGACTTGGTTGTAGGTGATTTCGTCGACCGTGTTTTTCACCGATTCGTCATCGATGCCGGTGACGTTCACGGGTGCACGGAACGCACCGTGCGCAGTGCGCTCGAAGAGGTGGACGATTTTATTTTCCCTGTCGTATACCCCTTTGAAACGGGGACCATCGCCGAGTGGCCAGTTGATGGGAAAGGCGTGGATACCAAGGACGTTTTCGAGTTCGTCGAGCAAGTCAAGGGTAGGCCGCGCGGGGCGGTCGAGCTTGTTCATGAAGGTGAAGATTGGGACGCCGCGGCGGCGGCAGACTTCGAAGAGTTTGCGGGTTTGGGATTCGATGCCCTTACCGGCGTCGATGACCATGACGGCGGCATCTACGGCGGTGAGGACTCGGTAGGTGTCCTCGGAGAAGTCTTTGTGACCGGGTGTGTCGAGGATGTTGACGACGCAGTCCTTGTATTCGAATTGGAGGACCGTAGAGGAAACCGAGATACCGCGTTGTTTTTCGAGCTCCATCCAGTCGGAGGTGGTGGCGCGTTGGTTTTTCTTGGCGGTGACCGAACCGGCGAGGTGGAGGGCGCCGCCGTACAGGAGGAATTTTTCCGTCAGGGTGGTTTTGCCAGCGTCAGGGTGGGAAATGATGGCGAACGAGCGGCGGCGCGAGACTTCTTTCTGGAGAGCTGGGGAAGCGGTGGCGTAAGAGGAAAGGGACATGAAGTGGTGGAACTTCAGATGATCAGCCTGAAACATCAACCATAATGAAGGCATAGAAATCCTTAAAATAAGGAAATTCCCCGAAAATGATCAAAAATCTGCCTCGGAAATCTAGATTGCCAATGGCGCCATTTCTGGCTAGTTTTCGCGCCCGCCGACGATTTCCGAGTGAGACGAGGTCGGAATAACAAAAAACAACATTTTGGGATTTCTTGATAGCATCAAGCGCTGGCAGCTCGCCAAAAAAGGTTTTTCCCTCGGGAAAAAGCGGAGGGTGCATAGTGAGAACGCGGCACTCCAAGTGTTGGATACTAGCTTGTTAATTAAACTCGCGCTGTATTCAATTTTTGCGATCGGCACGGCGGTCATGGTGCTGAATGCATCGCCTGACTCTACGTTCGCGGCGGCTCCGTTTAAAGGGATGGTTTACGGCTTTGTTTTGGCGCTGACCGCGCTGGCGATGTTTCACGTTGGGGCGCCGAGTATTTGTCGGAATAACAGCCGAGTCTTTTTGGTTTTTGGCGGGATCATGTGCCATCTGTTACTGGTGCGTCTGGTGATGAGTTTGGCGGATGTAGGGACGATTCCTGAAGATTACCGATATTTATTTGTTCCGTGCGCCTTGGCGCCGATGTTGCACGGGATTCTTTTGGGTCGCACGGCGGGAAGTTTCAGTGCGATTTATGTGAGTTTGATTGGCAGCATGCTTGTGCCAGCAAATGATGTGATCAATTACCTGATCGTCAGTTTGGTAGCCGGAATGACCGCGGTGCTGTGCGTATATCAGGTGAGAAAACGGATTCAGTTGCTTCGCGCGGGGATTTACGTGGGGGCGGTGATGGTGCTTTTGGCACTGGTGTTGGGACGGCTCGATTTGATGTCGGTTTTCGGCATGGAATCAATGAATCGCCTGCAGATTTTAGGCACGGGAAGCGCGATTGCATTCGCGACAGCATTGGCAGTGGCGATGGTTGTTAGCGGACTATTGCCGATATTTGAGTTGTTTTTTGAACTAACGACCGACATCAGCTGGTTGGAGTTGAGTGATTTGAATCACAAGCTACTGAAGCAGATGCAGCTTGAGGCTCCGGGCACGTTTCATCACAGCTTAGTTGTAGCGGCGTTGGCGGAGGCGGCAGCGGAAAAGATAGGAGCGAACGCTCCGATGTGCCGAGTGTGTGCCTATTTTCACGATGTCGGCAAACTGAATAAACCGAGCTATTTCATTGAGAATCAGCACGATGAGGCGGGGAATCCGCATGACTCACTTACTCCGACGATGAGTGGTTTAATCATCATCGCGCATGTGAAGGATGGGATTGATCTGGCTGTGAAGCATAAGCTCAATCCGCGTATCATTCAGGTGATTCAAGAACATCACGGCGATTCCTTGGTCTATTTTTTCTACCGCAAAGCGCAGGAGCAGAAGAAGGAAGAGGAGGAGAAAGTCGATAAGCGTTTGGGTAATGCGGAGGACCTACCGAAAGTTGAGGAAAAAAATTTCCGTTATTCCGGGCCGCGTCCTAGCACCAAGGAGAGCGGCATCATTTGTTTGGCAGATACAATTGAAAGTGCGTCACGCACTTTGCGTAAGCCGACACCTGCGAAAATCCGCGCGTTGGTAGATGACCTCGTTCGTGCGAAAATCAATGACGGGCAATTGGATTCATGTCCTCTAACCATGGGTGAACTTGCTCTGGTTAAAGAGAGTTTCGCAAACACTCTGCGGAGTATGTTGCACAGTCGCATCGATTATCAAAAACCTGCGGAGGATCGCAGTAAGGTGATCAATTGGCCTGATAGTTCAATAAAGGAGAGTGATTTTGTGGATGGTCGTGCGAGTAAAATGACTGAGCGAGTGAACTGAAATTATTTTCAAATATGGTATTGGAAATCATCATAGGAAATCATCAAGAAGCGATCGATATTCCGGTTTCGTGGGTGACTGCGTTGGAGGATGTAGGAATTGAAGCTGCGGCTATGGCTTTGCTAGTATCAATGGAAGAAGGAAACTCCCTAGAGCATCTCGCTACTTTGGAAGTGGCTTTGGTGGATGATGAGACGAGCGAACGTGTTCACATGGATTTCATGGATATCGAAGGCCCAACCGATGTGATCACCTTTCATCATGGAGAAATCGTGATCGGCACCGAAGTTGCAAAGCGCCAAGCCGAAGAATACGGTGAGCCGTTTGGGCGGGAGATTTTACGCTACTTTATCCATGGCTTACTGCACTTGGCTGGTCACGAGGATACGGAAGATTCCGAGCGAAAAGCGATGGAAACCGCGCAGGAACGAATCGTTGAGACGCTGTGGAACGGCGGGTTGAGTGAGAAGTTGGTTCTTTGAAATTTGAGATTTAAAGTTTAAAACTTAGAGTTTCTAAAAAGGTAATGGGAAACGATCCATTCGTGGCCGCGGCGGTAGCCCCAGAGTTCGGCGCAAGCCATGTAGAAGACGCGCCAGTAGGTCCACCATCTGACGGCCTGTTCCGCACCGTAGGTTTCAGTGATGAGCGGGAACAGTTCGTCTTTATGGTCGTCCATGTTCTTTAGCCAGGCTTCCGAAGTTTTTTGGTAATGCTGGCCGTTGACTTGCCAGTGTTGCTCGATGCGCAGGTGTTCTTGGAAATAGAGCAAAAGATCATCGGATGGCATCTGGCCGCCGGTGAAGAAATATTTCGCCATCCAATCATCTTCGCTTTCGACGACGTAGTGGTAGGCATTTTCACAATGGGTGAAGATGTGCACGAAGAGTTTACCATCGGGCTTGAGCCATTTGGAAATGCGCTCGAGTAGGATTTGGTAGTTTTTCATGTGCTCGAACATTTCGACGGAGACACAGCGATCGAAAACCGATTCGCCGACGCCTTCGAATGTGATCATGTTCGCGGTGATGACTTCGACGTTGTGGAGATTGCGTTTTGCGGCCTCGCCGAGGATGTGTTCGCGTTGGGTGCGGGAGTTGGAGACGGCTGTGATTTTTGCGTCGGGATAATGTTTCGCCATCCAAAGCGTGAGTGAACCCCAGCCGCAACCGAGTTCGAGGATACGTTGGCCATTAGTAAGTTCCGCACGCTGGCAGGTGATTTCTAACATGCGTGACTCGGACTCAGCGATCTCGATGACGCCTTTTTCCCAGTAACCCGATGAGTATTTCATGTGCGGGCCGAGGCAGCGTTTAAAAAATGCCGTTGGAAGCTCGTAGTGTTGCTCGTTCGCTTCGTCGGTGGCGATGGCGACTGGCATGGTTTTCAGCTCGGCGATGTGCGCCATGAGCTTTGCTTGGCGATCCTCGGGATCGAGTTTTTCGAAGGGAGCAATCGTGTTCGCGAGGCGATGACGGATGCCGAGACGGATGACGGAATCGGGTAGTTTACCGGAGGCGAGGAGGTCGTTGGTGTTCATGAATTTTTAAATTTGCCTTGCGGCTATGAGGATAGACTACGTTGGTTTGGGAGTTCGCTAATGCTCACAGGTCATTCAAATTTCAAGTTTCAATATTCAAGGAAGAGGAGGTTCCATAGCGTTTGAGATTGGTTGTTTATTGGTTTTTTTAGTGAGCGATTTTACCACGGAGGGAAGAGAGAAAACGGAGATCACGGATTGGATGATTCTTCATTCGATTTTGAAACTTGAAATTTGAAGCTTGGAATAAAAGGGGAAGTGGTGCGTTGGTATTCTCGGTAGGCATCGCCTTTGCGGAGGAGGGCTGAAGCTTCGGTGGGTGGGATGCCGGTGACTTTGAGAAGAAGGTAAGTGATAATGACGGGAGCGTAAATGCTAACCCATCCCCACGGTGAACCCAGGGCGAAGATAAAAAAACCGATCCAGATGATGGATTCGAAAAAGTAGTTTGGGTGACGAGAGTATTTCCACAGGCCGATTTGGCAGATGGATTTCGGATCGGGGTTGGCTGCTTTGAAGGTAGACATTTGTCGATCGGCGACGGTTTCACCGATGAGTCCGATGCATGCGATCAGCGTGCCAAGGATGGGAAAAAGATCGTAGGTTGGGTTGGGATCGGCAGCGATGAGATAGAAGGGTAAGGCTAGGAGAAAAACCGAGAGGGCTTGGCCCAAAAAAAACAGAAGAAACATGGAGTTCACTTTTCCGTTCCAGATCGCACGAAGTTTTTGATAACGGGAGTCTTCGCTAGGATGGTGTTTCGCGATGCGGCGTGTGAGGTGGTAGCCGAGTCTGACAGACCACGCGGAGATGAGGATGCCGGCGATGAACGGTTGTGTGCTGGGGTTTTTTGTGAAGAGGAAAAATAAGGCAGTCAGGCCGATGCAGAATGCCCAAAAGGCATCGACTGGAGAAAAGTTTTTAATCTTTACACAGAACGCCCATGCAGCGGTGAAGATGATGAGGTTAGCGATGAGGGCAAAGAATAGCATTTGAGTGCGTGAGACAAAATTTTAGGCAGAATCCGCTCGGAATTTCTGCCTGCAACCGATTTTTACGGAATATCAGTGTCATATACAACTTTCCGGCCTGTCCCAAGCGGAGATTGCGCGCCGTTGCCGGATTTCCGCACCCCACCTCACACAAATGAAACAAGGCAAACGCCGCTGCACGCCCGAATACGACCTTCGTCTGAGCGTCTTTTTTGGCATCACCTCAGGCATGTGGATGAATCTCCAACTCGACTACGAATTCATGCGCGCAGACCGCGAAAAAGGCGAAGCCATCCGCAAGGAAGTCCAACCCAGCGCGGCGTGAATATCTAAAAATGTTGAAATGCGAAACCTGTCTCCATTCAATGACTCCGCTGATAGATACGTGGAAGACTTTGTTTGAGATGAAAGTGTGTTTTCCTTTTTAAAATCTAACCTAACTTGATCTTCTATAAAACCGATCTATCACTCAATATCTTGCCTCGTATAAAATATGTTCATATGAACAATTTTTGTGCCATCCATCTATCAGCCCCGCCGCCCTCGTGCCTCACCCCTCTGGCAGCTTTTCAATCACGGCTGGGGTTCCTTTTCCGCTGATTACGAAAAAAAACACCGCCCTATACTCGGCCCGCTCAAATCGGCTACCATCACAACCGTCGAATCCTTCCTCCGCTGCGGTGATCTTGCATCTGGATTCACGCGCCTCGAATGCTCTGATTGCGGCCATGAGCGGTTGCTCGCCTTTACCTGCAAAACTCGCCACTTCTGTCCTGCGTGTCATCAACGACGAGTAAGATCCACCAGTGAATGGATCGCGGGATCTGTCTGCCATCAAGTCCCACATCGACAGGTGGTTTTCACCATTCCCAAAGTGCTGCGGGGCATCTTTCGTAAACGTCGCCAGTTGCTCTCTCTTTTGTTCCAATGTGCGATCGACACTCTGACCGAATCCTTTCGTCTGCAACTCGGTCTCGCAGAAGGCAAGCTCGGGGCTGTTGCCGCCGTTCACACCTTTGGCGATTACCTCGTCTTCCATCCCCATCTCCACGTGCTCGTCACTGATGGCTTGTTTGTTCCCGACGGGCGCTTTCACTGCCTGCCACACGGAGCCATCGGCCCTATGACCGAGCTGTTTCGCCATCGCTTTCTCGCGATCCTCCGGGAAAAGAAACTCATCAGTCCTAACAAACTGAGTGATCTACTTAGTTGGAAGCATTCCGGATTTCACGTTCATGACGGCCGTGACGACCTCATCGATGCTAACAACCACGGCGGTCGCAAGAGACTCGCTGAATACCTGCTGCGACATCCATTCTCGCTGCAGAAAATCACCTGGAACGCCACCAGTAAAACAGTCATCTACCGCTCCAAGCGCCATCACAACACCAAACGCAATTTCGAAATTTTCAAGGCTCCCGATTTCATCGCGGCCGCCCTCTTGCATCTGCCTCCCAAAGGACAACAAATGGTCCGCTACTATGGCGTTTATTCTAACAAAGCTCGCGGTCGACCACGCGAAACTTCTCCCACCATTCTGAATGCCTGCCGTAATCAGCTAGATGCTACTCATACTGATCTTCACAATGAACGTTCGGGACAGGGCATGCTCATGCTCGTTGATCCACCAGCCAAGCGCAGCGCCCGACTCATGCGCCCCTTGTGGCGTGATCTCATTCTAGAAGTCTGGGGTGGTGATCCTCTTGAATGTCCCTGCTGCCACGGCAAGATGAAAATTAAGCGGCCCGTGCTGCGCCGTGAGGAAGTCGAATTCTTTCTCCGTCTGCATGGACTCTGGGAAGGCGTGGTGCGTTTGCCCAGACCACCGCCACCACCTTTCGACATCGAGAATCTCCAGCGCATCGAGCCGCCTTGGCGAGCTATCAAGGAATGGATTGCCGTCGCTCCGCTCTGGCCATGCAGAATGCAAGATCCTCCTCCGGATCTTGATTTTCATGATTCGCCGCCTGAGAGCGGCGGTGGCGTTCCCGACGACGAACCCGATCTCGATTGGTTCAATCGTTCAAGGAACCCATCGAATCCCGACCCTGATGGCTTTGACCAACGCCAAACATGGAAGCCTGCAGAAATCCATTTGGAAGACGGCCGGATCTTGGTTCTCGATTAGACCTGATAAGCGACGCTCACAACTAGACCCCGCAGCAAACCGAAAGCCGCAGCAGGGCGGGGGAGCTGTGCCCTTAAGTCTGCAAACCGTGACTAAATGATCGGAAATAAGCGTCTTCGACTCTCTAATTTCAGCTTTTTAGATTTTCAGCGTTTTAGCTTTTACCGAAAATCTCCCCTTTTCCCCCGCAACCCCCTTTTCCCCTTCCCAGACCGACTCTTCAGTGTATTCTCCGCCTTGGATGAAAAAGCAAATTCCTAGCATTATTTATGCAAAAACAGTAATCTTATCTAATCTATCAAACTTATACCCTAGTGATCAAATTGTTCTTAAAGGCGCAGAAAAAACAATTTTAAAAACAAAGACTCAAATCTTAGAATATAAATTCATTTTGAATCAATGCCAGATAAGAGTTGAAGAGTTCTTCAACCCCCTTTTCCCCTTCCCAGACCGACTCTTCAGTGTATTCTCCGCCTTGGATGAAAAAGCAAATTCCTAGCATTATTCATTCATTCATTCATTTAACCCGGATTCGGTTTCGGTTTCAGCATCAGGAAACATCGCCGTGAAGTTCGTGCCATTCATGCCAGGCATACAATTAGTTTTGAGCTAAGATTTGGGTATTCATGTCTTGAGCGTAAACACGCTGAATCGATATAAATAAAGGGATTCTGAGTGGTGAAAGGAGTGATCTCCTCTAGATTTAGCCGGGGTAAAACGGGGGTAAAACGGGGGCAGGTTTTGTGGGACAGAGTCTTGCCTTTGATGAGGAATCCCTTCGCCCGCTGCTGAATGGCGAGCACCTCGGAAATCGTGAAGCCGGTGATGAAGAGTCAGCGTGCCATGAACCTAGGTGGTTCTGTCAACGGACGTGGGCTGTGGAGCGATCCGAGCTCCACTAAGCGTAAAGAATTTTTGATTTTCTTTACATGTTGGCACCGGTGTCTTAAAGAAATGCCAGTTTTCTTTTCATGTCCACCCTTCCTCGATTGCCACTGACCGATCCCACCGTGCTGGAAACACGAGAGGTCTGGGCCGCGCTTACCGAAGCACACCGGCACCTAGCCGAACTGAAAGGCTTGTGCGAATCGCTGCCGAACCGGGGGATTTTGCTCGATACCCTGGCAATCCAAGAGGCGAAGGATAGTTCCGAGATCGAAAATATCATCACAACGCACGATGAGCTGTATGCCTACCAGGATGACACTATCGCGACGGCTGCAGCCAAGGAGGTGAGGCACTACGTGTCGGCTCTCCGAACGGGGTATGAGGCGGTGCGGGACAGCGGCTTAATCCGGCTGGACACCGTATTGGCCGTGCAGGGGGAGTTGGAACGAAACCGCGCGGGATTGCGCAAACTTCCAGGCACCGTGTTGAAAAATGAAGCTAATGGCCAAATCATCTACGAACCGCCACAGGATGCCGCCGAAGTTGAGACGCTGATGGGCAACCTAATCGACTTTATTCATGCCGAAGATGGTCTCGACCCCCTCCTGCGGATGGCGATCACACATCATCAGTTCGAGAGCATCCACCCGTTTTATGATGGCAACGGGCGGACCGGACGCATTCTGAATCTTCTGATTCTGCAACGCGAGGGACTGCTCGATCTTCCTGTCCTCTATCTAAGCCGTTACATCACCACTACGAAGCCCGACTACTATCGGTTACTGCAAACCGTGCGCGACGAAGAGCGCTGGGCAGAGTGGTGCGTGTATATGCTGCGCGGGGTAGCGGTGACCTCCTGCAGTGCGATCACCCTGGTAAAGGCATTCCGTGACCTGATGCAGGAAACCAAACACGACCTCAAAGTGCGCCTGCCTAAACTCTACAGTCAGGATTTGCTCAACAACCTTTTCCGTCATCCGTACACGAAAATCGAGTTCATTGAGCGGGAGTTGGATGTATCGCGCCCCACAGCCACCAAATATCTAGAGCAACTCACGAGTGCGGGGTTGTTACGTAAGCAGAAGATGGGAAGGGTGAGCTTCTATATCAACGATCCCTTGTATCAATTGCTGAGCGGGGTCACCTTGGATCTGCCGTAAATGCTGTAGGCACCTCGGAAATCGTGAAGCCGGTGATGAAGAGTCCGCGTGCCATACACGGCGGCGGCAGTCAACGGACAGGCCAACCCCCTTTTTCCCTTCCCAGACCGACTCTTCAGTGTATTCTCCGCCTTGGATGAAAAAGCAAATTCCTAGCATGCCCTAAATTAGTAGGAATTTAGCTATGAAGTATTCTCGGATATCAATTTTTTCAATAAAATAAGCGATCGATAGCTCAAGGAGTTTATACTTCTTGAGATTGTCATTCAAAGTAAGCTGCTCGCCGTTTACGGTTTCGTCGTGAAAATTGACGAAGAGCACGTTTGCCTTGCCGCTGTGGCGAGCGCAGGCCGCCGAGACGGGGCAGTTACAATCAATGAGCTGCAAGCTCCCACATTTCCCTGAGTTGTTCGATGCTTTGTTCTAGAAGGATGAGATCGAATTCGTGGACATCTACGCCTTTGCCGAGATCTGCTAGCAGAAGCACGGTTAGCTCGCCACCGAGGTGTTCACGGAATTCGTCAAGCCCGGCTAGGACGCGGCGGTTGCCTTTTGCATCGATCCAATCGAGGGCTGGGTGGTAGGTTTTCAGGCCTAGGTTCATCAGGACTTTTAGAATTCGTTTGGCTTTTGCTTTTTCAAGAAAACCAATTTTCTCAGAATAAATCGTATCCAGCGCTAGGCCGACGGCGACGGCTTCAGCGTGGGAGAGTTGGTAGTTGGTGAGCGCCTCCATTTTGTGGGCAGCCCAGTGGCCGAAGTCTAGTGGTCTGCTAGAGCCAGTTTCGAAAGGATCGCCGCCTAGTGCGATGTGACGCGCATGAAGTAAGGCGGAGCGTTTGACGCATTCTTCAAAAGGCTCGCGGTCGCGTTGGGAGAGAGCGGTGACGTTTGCTTCGATCCATTGAAAAAACTCACCATCTTTCACGAGGGCGACTTTCACAGCTTCGATCAAACCCGCAACGCTGGATTCAGGATCTTGGCTTTCGAGAAATTTAAAATCGTTGATCACTGCAAACGGAACTGAGAACGAACCGATCCAGTTCTTTTTGCCAAACGCATTGATGGCGCTTTTCACGCCTACTCCGCTGTCGTCTTGGGAGAGGGTGGTGGTGGGGAAGCGAATGAGTCGGACACCGCGGTGAGCGGTTGAAACGGCGTAACCGACCGCATCGAGAAACGCGCCACCGCCGATGGCGATCACGTAGGAATGTCGATCGATGTGGCTCATATCGATTTCACGCCAAACTTCGTGGACGAGATTTTCATCGGCTTTAGAGGCTTCGCCGCC
>CAMCYT010000036.1 GCA_945885485.1 Prosthecobacter debontii | reverse complement strand
TTTATTGAGAGAGGTCAGAAAGGCATTCGCGGCATTCACCATCTCCGCGTTCACTGCCTGAAGTGGTTGTGCCGTCTTTTTAACTGGCTCATCAGCGAGCAGTGGGCAGGTAACGAGAAGTCCGAGTAAAATGATTCGTTTCATAAATGTCCGTATACGTTGAGCTAGAGGCTGCCCTTGCTTTCTAGACAGGAAAAGTTTTTTCGTAATACGGAACGCGCTTGGACTCGGCGACAAAGACAGCGTATCAAGGGGCGAGTGAAGGACGTGCTGAAAAAAGTTTTTGGATTCGATCAGCTACGCGCTGGGCAATCTGAAGTGATCGAAACGCTCATGGCGGGTCGCTCAGCTCTGGCCATTTTCCCGACTGGGGGCGGTAAATCTCTTTGCTACCAGCTGCCAGCCGTGCTTCTGGAGGGAACGGCTTTGATCATCTCTCCCCTGCTTGCGCTGATGAAAGATCAGGTCGATGGGTTGGTCACAAAAGATATCAAAGCAGCAAGGTTGGACTCAACCCTCAGCGCTGAGGAGTATATTGAAACCATCTCAAAACTCAAACGAGGCGAGCTGAAATTACTTTATGTGTCCCCCGAAAAACTAGGTAACACAGAATTTCAGAAACAACTCAAAGGAGTGAAAATTTCATTAATCGCGGTCGATGAAGCGCATTGCATTTCTGAATGGGGCCACAATTTCCGCCCCGATTACCTCAAACTCGCGGCGATCTGTCGTAAGCTGCGAGTTCCTAGAGTTCTCGCGCTCACCGCCACTGCTACCCCGAAAGTCGAAACCAATATTCGCCGCCAATTCCGCATCGCTAAAAACGATGTGGTGAAGCTGAGTTTTCACCGTAACAATCTCGATCTCCGTATCAGCCCGTGCAGTGCCGATCAAAGAAAAGATATTCTATTAGATAAACTACGCGAGTGTTCTCGTCCAGCGATCATCTACGTGACCCGCCAGGAAACCGCCGAGGAAATCGCGACGTTTCTCGCAAAAAACAAACACGTTGCTCGCGCATACCACGCAGGACTCCGATCCGAGCTACGACGGGAAATCCAAGAGGAGTTCATGGGCGGTGAAATCGAGATCGTGGTCGCAACGATTGCCTTCGGGATGGGTGTGGATAAATCCAATATTCGTGCGGTGTTTCATTACAACCTTCCGAAAAGCCTTGAAGGCTACACCCAAGAAATCGGCCGCGCCGGCCGCGATGGACAACCCGCAATCTGCGATCTTCTCGCCTGCGCGGATGATCAAACCGTGCTCGAAAATTTCATCTTCTCCGATATCCCCAGCGAACGAGCTGTGCGGAATCTGTTAGAAAGGGTGCTGCGTTTGGGCGAATCATTCGATGTGTCGATCTATGAACTCGCAACGACCTGTGATATCCGCCAAACCGTGATCGAAACCCTTTTCGCATATTTGGAAATGGATGGGATTTTGGAGGTCGGCGGAAAAAGCTTTGATACCTATCGCTTGAAATTGTTGCGATCGTTAAAGTCGCTGTTGGCGGGACGAAAGCTCAAGGAACGCAAACACCTCGAACACCTCTTCGCGCCTCTGGATGCCGAGTGGAAATGGCTCTCGGTGAAAATCCCCGATGTCGCATCCGAACTCGGCATTTCTTCTGAAAAACTCCGCGAACTTATTTCCGAACTCGAAACCGGTGGCGATATCGCCCTGAAAAAATCCGGTTGGAGGCAGGCCTATCGACTGAAAAAAACCGATGCTGATCCGAAATCGATCTCCGCGGAAATGGCCATAAAACTTCAAGAACGCGAAACCCGCGAGCTCTCTCGGCTCGACCAAGTCCTGAAGCTCGCGCAAGGAAAACGCTGCCTCACCCAAGCCCTGCTGGCTCATTTCGATGAGAAAATGGACGAACCGTGCGGTCACTGCGATCGCTGCCGTGGGACCGCCCCAGTGAAACTCAAACGCGCCAAGCCACGCAAGATCACCCAGTCTGAACATACGCAAATCCTGGCTTTGCTCGAAGAAACCCATGCCGCACTCGGCACGCCACGTCAGCTCGCCCGCTTCCTCTGCGGAATGTCCAGCCCCGCCAGCATGCGCGCTAGGCTTTACCGAAACGATCACTACGGCCTCCTCTCCAACCTACCCTTCACCGAGGTAGAGATTTTCGCCGAGAGCTTGTTGTGAAGAGGTATATGGAATTGGAACCACGGATGAACGCAGATGGACACGAATTAAATTGGGTTTAGGAAATTCAACTTTCATACCATGCACCAAGAAACGAGGTTTTGAGAATTCTTTATTATCCGTGTCCATCCGCGTTCATCCGTGGTTCAATTTTCTTAATTCACTCCTTGTTTTGATTGCGGGTAGCTCCTTGCTGCTTCATTTTCCAGCCATGTGGATTTCCAAATTTGATTTCGAAGACATCCGTTACGAGACCAGCGAAGACGGTGCGATTGCCAAGATCACGATCAACCGCCCCGAAGTGCGTAACGCATTCCGACCTAAAACCGTCACGGAAATGCTGCGCGCTTTCGATATGGCGCACGAAGACCCACAGGTCGGCGTGGTCATTCTCACAGGCGCAGGCGATCTCGCGTTCTGCTCCGGCGGCGATCAACGCGTCCGCGGTCACGCAGGCTACGTCGGTGGCGACGGTATCCCGCGACTCAATGTGTTAGATCTTCAGAAAAAAATTCGCTCCTTACCCAAGCCAGTGGTGGCGATGGTCGCCGGCTACGCCATCGGCGGCGGCCATGTCTTGCACATCGTTTGCGATCTAACCATCGCCGCGGATAACGCCCGCTTCGGCCAGACCGGCCCTAAAGTTGGAAGCTTTGATGGTGGACTCGGCTCAAGTTACCTAGCCCGTATCGTCGGCCAGAAAAAGGCCCGCGAAATTTGGTATCTTTGCCGCCAATACGACGCCCAACAAGCGCTCGACATGGGCTTGGTCAATACCGTCGTGCCCCTCGCCGAGCTCGAAACTGAGACGGTCAAATGGTGCCGCGAAATGCTTGCTCATTCTCCGCTCGCTCTGCGCTGCTTGAAATCTGCTCTCAACGCGGACTGCGATGGTCAAATGGGGCTGCTAGATTTAGCCGGCAACGCGACCCTGCTCTACTACATGTCGGAAGAAGGCAGAGAAGGCAAAGAAGCCTTCCTTGAAAAACGCCAGCCCGATTTCTCGAAGTTTCCGCGGGTGCCGTAAATTCCTCCCAATCCCTTCGATCAAACATTTGACAATAGTTGCCAAATATTGGTAACTATTGGTAAATCAAATTAGCCATGGCCAAAAACACGAGTGTAGAACTGGGCGATGAAATCGCAGGTTTTGTAAGCGAGCAAGTCGACGCGGGTCGATACGGTTCGGCAAGCGAGGTCATTCGCGCGGGCTTGCGACTGCTTCAAGATCAGGAAACCAAAATGGCCGCTTTACGATCCGCGCTGATCGAAGGTGAGAAAAGCGGCAAAGCTGTTTCCTTTGATATTGATCGATTCATCAACGACCAGAAAAAACGGGCACATGGCTGATTTTCATCTCCGCCCGAAAGCGGTTTCCGATCTCGAAGAGATCTGGGATTACACAGTCCAGATGTGGGACGAAGATCAAGCGGAGCGTTACTTGCGATTGCTGAATGTTGGCTTTATCGATCTCACCATTCATCCTCATTTAGGTCGATCCTGTGATGCAATCCGACAAGAATACCGGGTTTTTAGAGTCGGGAGTCATGTGATCTTTTATCGCGTGATCAACGATAACATAGAGGTCGTGCGTGTTCTTCATCAAAGCATGGATTTTGAAAGGCATTTACCGTGATGAATGATCACACAAGAAGTAAGGAACCGTGAATCGAAGCGCAGCGGAGATGGCCGACCATTTTTCCACCATTATGTCGGCAATTTCAATCGCGACCTCTTGATCGATATATCTTGGGCTGACGCAGCCGTTGAAGTCGCGTTTGAAAATCGCGTTTCCTGTCTTAGATAAGCCGCTTGAAAAGCGGCTCTCCGGTAGGCTCTCCATCAAATGCTCATCGCCTGGAAGCCGCCGTCGACGATCATTTCCATGCCGGTGATGAAGGAGGAGGCTTTTGGGGATGCGAGGAGGAGAGTTGCGCCGATGAGTTCTTCGGCATTTCCGAAGCGGGATGACGGGGTGTGACGGAGAATGTCCAACACGCGGGATTCGTCTAACACTTTGCGGTTTTGCTCGGCTGGGAAGAAGCCTGGGACGAGGGTGTTGACGCGAATGTCTTTGTCCGCCCACTCGCGAGCGAGGTTGCGAGTGAGGTTGTGAACCGCTGCTTTCGAGGCTGAATAAGTGAACACGCGCGATAGTGGATTGAGTCCGGAAATCGAACCGAGGTTAATGATGGAAGCGGGTCTCATTTCATCGACGAAATACTGACCGAACACCTGGCACGCACGGAAGATGGCGGTGAGGTTGGTTTCGATGATGCGCGAATATTCTTCCTCAGAAATTTCCAAAAACGGGGTCGGCGAGTTGGTGCCTGCGCCGTTGACCAAAATATCCACACCGCCGGATTTTTCCAAGACCGTATCTAACATGTCATGGAGTGATTGGCGCGATGTGACGTCGACGGGAACGAAATATCCTTTGCCACCATGGGATTCGATTTCAGCGAGGCGCTTGTCGGCTTTTTCTTTGATACGTCCACCCAGAACCACGGTTGCGCCTGCACGAGCGAGGCCAACAGCCATCGTTCCGCAGAGTTCACCTGTACCACCGATCACGACGGCGGTTTTTCCAGTGAGATCGAACATTTCCTTGAGATAAGCTGTCGTTGACATGGCTGAATGATTTACGGTGTGGCCGATTTGCCAAGAGTATTTCTCGGGCTATTTCAGACAAGTTATGAAGAGAACCACAGATGAACGCGGATAAGATCCATTGATAAAATCATTATTTGTCGTCTCGAAACATAGGGCAAAAACGCCAAATCCGGATTCGAGTTTCAATTCCTATGATTTCATCCGTGTTCATCCGCGTCCATCCGTGGTTCGAATTCCTCATCAGTCCAAGTTGAATCTCACATCAAGGTTCCTGCTATTGTGCTGGGAAAGTTTCGAGGAATCCTCAGAATCACAACATGTTCAGTTCCAAACAGCTCACCGCAGAGCAAATTTCAGCAATCAAGACATGGGCATCGGAGGGCGCGCAACTCCCTGAAATCCAAGGACGCATCCGTGAAGAGATGAATCATCCAGTGACTTACATGGACACGCGCTTTCTCATTCTCGATCTTGGCATTGAATTGATCGTAGAGAAAGAACCCGAGCCCACTCCTGAAGTGACTGGATCAACTTTTTCCACCGAAGGAGCCACGCATGCCACGATGGACGCAGTTCCTTTACCCGAGAGTTTAGTCAGTGGTAAAGTCACGTTCAGCGATGGTGAGTCGGGCGTCTGGACGCTCGATCAGACGGGTCGACCGACCTTGGATTTCGATACCGTTGGATACCAGCCCTCAAGCGAGGACATCATGCAGTTTCAAGTTCAGCTACGTGCGTTGATTGAACAATCAGGTCTTTAAAAAAACAAACACCGCTGAGTGATTAGCTCAGCGGTTTTAGATATTTTTAGATGGAGGAACTCTTATGCTAGGCCAACTGCAGGCTTGGGTAGGGGCTTTTCTTTCTTGCTCAGAGCACGGCGCATTTTTGTTAGAGCCGAGTTTTGTAGCTGGCGGATACGCTCACGAGTCACACCGAACTCGCGTCCAACTTCTTCCAAGGTGAGAGGTTTTTTACCATTCAAACCGAAACGCTCATCTATGATGCGGCGTTCGCGTTCGTCGAGGAGCGAGAGCAGCCCGTCGATTTCACCATGCATGTTTTTATCGGAAAGCATATCGAGTGGACTTTCCGCGCGATCATCACTGATGACTTCTCCATACTCGGTGGTTTCACCTTCGTTGATTGGAGCATCGAGAGATGCGGGGCGCTGGGATGCCTGTCTCAGCATCGCAAGCTTGCGGCGTGGTAGACCCACTTCATCGGCCAATTCTTCATCGGTAGGTTCGCGACCTAAAGCTTCTGCCAGAAGCGAAGAAATCCGACGCATCTTGGCAATCTTGTCGACCATATGAACGGGCAGGCGAATCGTTTTCGATTGGTTTGCCAAAGCGCGTTTGATCGATTGTTTGATCCACCATGCGGCGTAGGTCGAGAGCTTGCCGCCTTTTTCAGGATCGAAACGTTCAACTGCTTTCATCAGTCCGATATTGCCTTCGGAAATTAGGTCGGTCACTGGAAGACCATAGTTGGAATAATCCTGTGCGATCTTGACTACCAAGCGCAAGTTCGCACGAATCATGTGCGCACGGGCATCTGGGTCACCATTTCTGATGCGATCGGCAAGTTGGATTTCTTCTTCGACTGTGAGTAGTGGAGTTTTTGAAATCTCGCGGAGATAAAGTTTTAAACTGGTGTCGGATTCGTAGGCCATAAGGATAGTTTTTTAAGTTTCTATTCTTTAAGCGTCATAACTGACACTTTTATTCCGAATATTCCGGAATATCTTTCAAAAAAATCCACCTAGATTCCCCACCTAGATCACGCCTTGCTCACGCAAAACCTCATCGACATCGTCGTGAGAAGGTGAACCTATCCCGATATCGCGGATTTTCTGAATTTTACGGTTCACTCCAAATTTGCTCTTTGGACCAGTGATCAGACCCGCCACGCCATCTACAACAAATGGCAGTAAGGCTGCGACGCCGAGAACTCCAAGACTGATACCAACTCCGCGTCTCGCATTGCTGTGCATCATATCACCTACGAGCAGGCCTGCTGCCGCTCCAAGAATAACAGGGGCAACCAAGGCGCTACCTTCCACCCATACCGGCGTTGTGTCTACATGCTGATCTGACATGCCATATATTTACCTTTTCTAATCCGTTCCTACAACCCAAGAAAATCATTCTGCCAGAAAAGATATTGTGACTTCCCGAAAACCCAACAGCAGCTAACATCCTTTTCGCATGCCAACTCCTGAAAATACCTACGCTCTGATCCTCGCTGGCGGATCCGGAACTCGCTTCTGGCCCCTCAGCCGCAACGACAAACCCAAACAACTTCTTGATCTTTTCGGAGACGGAACCCTTCTCACACAGACTATCAACCGCCTCGCTGGCCTGATTCCCGTTGAAAATATCTTGATTCTAACCAACTCCCTACAGGTCGATGCCGTGCGTGAAATCGCTTCCATGCTACCTACGGAAAATATTTTCGCCGAGCCCGCAAAGCGCGATACCGCTCCCGCCGCCGCCCTCGGCATCGGTCTAATCGCCGCACGCAACCCCGATGCGATCATGATGGTTTTGCCTTCTGACCAGCTCATCAAAGATCATCATGCCTATCAAGCGGTCATGAAAGACGCGCTCGCTTGTGCGGAGCATTCCGATGGTTTGGTTACGATCGGCATTCGTCCGACCTGGCCTTGCCCTTCTTACGGTTACATCGAACGTGGCGAACGCGCTTTCATTCAAGGTGCGGAGTTTCAACATCCTCCCTTTGAAGTGAAACGATTCCGCGAAAAGCCCAAACCAGAGCTCGCCGAGGAGTTTCTCAACGCTGGCGGCTTTTCGTGGAATGCCGGAATGTTTGTTTGGTCGCTTCCGACTGTCATCAAACAACTCACGAAGCATACGCCACAACTAGCTGATTTCATTTCAGAACTCACTAAATCCAAAGACATTCTCGCAACAATCGACGCGCAGTTTCCCGGACTCACTCCGGTTTCGATCGACTACGCGCTCATGGAAAAAGCCGACCGCGTTTTGAACATCGAGGCTACTTTCGATTGGGACGATGTCGGTTCGTGGGTGTCCATCGCAAAATACCTTTCAGACGGCGGGAATAACAACCGCACCAACCAATCCATTTCTCAAATCGATTCGGGAAACAACATCATCTTCAATGCAACCGATGGGACCCACATCGCCCTACTTGGCGTGGATGACTTGATCGTCGTGAAAACGCAAGACGCGCTCTTGATCGCGAATCGACATCAGGCAGACGCGATCAAAAAATTATCCGATCTTCTGCCGCAAAACCTACTTTAATGAATCACAAGGATTTCAAGCAATCATCTCCAACACCTTTGAAACGGTGTAAATAAACACCGCAACTAAGCAGAACAGGAAAACTTTGATCGCTAGCTCAATGGAAGAACGTGTCATGACACCGCCGAAGTAACGCTTCTTTCCCTACCCGCCAAGAACAATCCATCCTCAAATCATGAAATCCCGGCACCTTGTGTTCAATCAATTCGGAGCGGCCAGCACAGTGTTGAATCTTGAATCATTCACTCTACCGCCCTTGAAAGCTGGTGAACTTCTTCTTGAAATCCAAGCCAGCCCTATCAACCCCGCCGACCTAAATTTCATCGAGGGAACCTACGGAATCAAACCCGAACTACCCGCCACTGCCGGCATCGAATGCTTCGCGACTGTTCTCGAAAGTCAGTCGGAACGGTTCTCGCCTGGCGAAACCGTGATGCCACTTTCCAGAGTCGGCGGCTGGGCAGATCACGCCATCACCCACGAGCAAAACCTCATTCGGCTTCCGAGTGAGATCGATCCCCTCCAGGCCGCCATGCTAAAAGTCAATCCAGCCACGGCCTTCCTTTTATTGAACCATTTCGAGTCCCTTCAGGCCGGAGATTGGGTCGTACTCAACGCCGCCAACTCCGGGGTCGGCCAATGCACCATCCAGCTCGCCAAACATTTAGGCATCCAGACCCTTTGTTTTTTGAGAAATACCTCACTCATCTCCGAGCTGAAAAAACTCGGAGCCACCAAGGTTTTCGAAGACTCAACGACCGGATATGCTTCAGCCTTGGAATCGCTCGGAAAAGAACGCGCCAAACTCGCTTTCAACGCAGTCGGCGGCGAAAGCGCTCTGCGCATCATGAAACTGCTAGGACCAAGCGGCACGCACATCACCTACGGCGCGATGGCAAAAAAACCGTTAACCGTCCCGAATGGCCCACTGATCTTCAACGATATCCGCCTCCGCGGCCTATGGGTCACCCAGTGGATTCGCGAAAGCGATCCGCAAACGATAAACCAAACCTATGCGGAACTCGCCGAACTCGTTCGTTCTGGCAAGCTTACCCAAGCGATCGATAGCACTTACGACCTCGCCGATTTCTCAAGCGCCCTGGCTCGTTTGAATCAACCAAAACGCTTAGGCAAAATCATTTTTCACAAAAAATAGCTCAGGATTCATATAGAAAATTTAAAATTTCACCCTTTCCAATGAGATCTTATAGGGCTAATTTAATCATTATGAATGGTAATCTAAAATCCGGCTTCACCTTGCTCGAGATGACTGTGGTGATCATGCTGCTCTTGTCTCTGATGGGCTTGGGGCTATTCGTTTCCACGAAATACGGTGATTGGCAAACGGGTCGCTCTGCGTCAGAACAACTCAGAAACGTATACTCCGCGCAACGCTTATATCTCTCTGATAATCCAACAGCTACTGTCGCCTCAATCACCTCTGCTCAGCTCATTCCTTATCTGACTGGTGATGCAACGGCACTACCCGTCGTTAAATCACTCGACGGCGTCACACTAACTATCAAACTAGACGTCACCCCTCCTGTTTTTCTGAAAGGAACAGCTACTTACGATCCTTCGGGACAACCCCTTGATTCTATATGGGACGTTGGTCAATGAAAGCTCTGATCCTAAGCCTCTTTTACTTCGCGTCAGTTGCTGCTAATGCTACTGAATTTCGCCATATTGGCGATTTCTTGCTGCAGTCACATTTCAAAGTCACTGGAACAGGCGCCACACCCATTCCCATGAAACCTGTCGCTTTCAAGGTTTATACCGATGGCGTCACGGTGCGTATCAACCTCATGGAAGATGAAAAAGAAGCATTTACCTCCTTTGAAATTTATCGCTCGGATGGAATCAGCCGCCAACAATCAGAATCAGGAGCTATTGAGGTCATCCCTGGCATCCAAGCTTCTAGTAATATAGACGGCACACTACGCCACTTGCGCCTAACCAAGGAATCTTTCACTATCACCACGTTTCTAGGCGTATCCGATCAGACCACCGTTAGCTACGCCGTTGCAGCAACTTCCAAAGAGACCGAATCCGAAAAGAAACCATGAAGCATAACTCAGGTTACGAATTCCATAGAGAACCACGTCCACTCGACTTGACTCTAGCTATCAGTCCAAGACCACATTCCCATTCTTTTGCGAACCGGAGGGTGGTTAACTCGAAGATACAACGACTTTACCCCATACTGCTATTGGCAAGCACAGCCGTCGCTGGCGTCTTTTGTTTTGCCTACATCACCAAACCCGTTACTGCGACATACTCTTCCATTCCAGAAAAAGTAGCCATCATAAATCCGATCACACCTCCACCCGTAATACCTGTCGTTAAAACAGAATCTCCATCTAACATTCTTCCCGGACTGAAGCCTAAAAACCAACCATCCGTAACCAAACAAGCACCTCCCTCAGCTCCCCATACCGTCGGCTTTGAAGAAACCAACATCCGCATGCAACACATCCTTGATGCGGAATGCAGCAACGGAGAAATCCACCGCATTGTGATCGATGTTCCAGCGCTCTACAAAAGCCGCAACCTACGCTGGTCTCAAAACGATGCCGCCCATGCACGCGTATTGCTCAGACGCCTCGAAGATTACCAGGAAAAATCCCAGACGCTTCGTGAAGAAGGCAGCCTCATTCTAGCAGATTGGAACAAACTCATGGATACATCCACTCCAAATCAAATCCTACGTGCCGATAGCCCATCAGTTTCCTCAAACCTCCTCAAATCCTCCCGTATTAACCATTCCCCAAATTCAGACGCAGTCAAAATCCAACGCGACAAAGAATCCCCATGAAATCATTTTACATCCTTAGCCTAGCGTTCGGAATGATTTCTTTAGTTCCCGCTCAAGATGCAGATCCAGATTCCATTCCGGATGCAGAGCAAATTCAAAAAGCGATTGATGAATTCAATCGTAACAGAAAAGCCAAACCCGCCGAAATCACCGTCGTTCTTCCTCCTCCCGGCAAAACCGAAGCGACACCTGATAAAACCGAAGAAACCCCGCGCGCCATCGCTGTCGAAGAAAAGCCTACGAACAAGAAACCCATGCTAATCAGCGGTAAATCTCCTGAAGCCAGAAAAGAAGAACCAGCCAAACCTCTTGAACCAGAGTCCAAAGAGAAAACCCCTGATGCCGGTGCTATCGCAGAAATCCCAGCCGAAACTCCTGCCGAACCCATCAGCGTCCGAGTCGAATCCATACGTTCTGGTTCTGGTAAAATTGACCCAAATGATATCGAGATCAAATCTAGCTTTACAACCAAAGCACTGATTCCTGCCCCTGCTGGCTGGAAACTCGGATCCGAAAAAAACGCGCCAGCCTTCTCCCGTCAGGTCGAAATCAAGCCTGGAACTTTTATCTCACTTGAAATCACCCCCCACATTTTATCCCCAGACGCCGATGCTACCAAAGTCTTTTCTGTGACCGAGCCGGGATACGATTACAAGAAAGGATATCAGCAGGACCAGACCGTGGCGAACATTCTCGAATCCTCCATCACTCAACTCGAGACCGATTCTTTAAAAATGGGCAGCGCTTTATCCGAATTACACAGGTTACTTGCGTCCTTGCCAAAACCCGAAACTCCTGCTTCTAATACTAACCCACCTATAAAACCATGAACTCCACCCTACCCATTATCTGTGGAGCCCTGCTAACCGCAATGGTTGGCGCTGGGGTTAGTCATTACTGGTCAGTTCAATCAATGGTAGCCATGGTTCCGCTTCAACAACAACCGCATCAGATCGTTCCAACTTTACCCTCCATTCAAAAGCCGATCCAAAAAATCTCTACGCCGGTTGCAACCCCGATTGTATCACAGGAGCCCATCGCAAAAAAACACTCACAGGAAGAATTTTTTATCGAGTTACTAGCCGAACTCAAACAACTGAAAAACGAGAATAAGGACCTGCGCGATCTCATGTGTGAGACCAACCGCGATGTCATGAAACTCTCCTTCCGAGTGGATACTCACTCAGAATCCTTCAGACCCCTCCCAACTTCCGAGCAACGCCAAGAGACCTCATTCCACATTCCTGACGACAGCCTCCCCGGCGTCCTCCCTCCACGCGCCACTCCCGTCCCGGGTTTTGGTGAGTGAAGTTCTACACCGCGATGAACCGCCTCACCTCGCTTCGCATTCTTTGCTTATTCATTCTGGCCACTTCCCCCCTGTGCGCAAAACCAGATTGGGCGGAACAACTCACTCCCTCAACTTTCGGAAGCCATCCTGCTATCGAAAGCTCCAAGCTAGAGTATTCACTCAGTTGGAAAGGCGTAGTCAAAGCTGGCTACTTTGACCTCCAATTCGCACCCAAAAAAGTCAGCAAATCTGGATTCCTCGTCGTTACATCCAAGTCATATAGCTTGGGAGTGGCAAAAAAACTTTTTCCTTACGAGCACAACTATTGGTCGGAACTCAAACTCGACACATTGGAGCCCTACTTTTTTCAATCCACCGAATCCGATTCCAAAGAAAAAGTCGTCACTACGAACCGCTACAGTCCAGCACAGGTTGATATCGATGAAGTCACTACAAACATAAGCACCTCCAAAGAAAAAACGTTTGTAAAAACGTTTAGCGAACCAAACGTCCGAGATCTAATTTCAGCTATACTTTTTATTAGAAGTCAAAAACTCGATGTCGGAGATACCCATGTGATGTTAATTCTCCCTTTCCGAAGCCCTTACCTTTTGAATATCCACGTAGAAGCCAAAGAGAAACACGAAGGTAAAGATGCTATTCTCCTCAGCATCGCGATGCAAAAAATTAAGTTCGATACCCACGAGCTACTCCCGTATAAAAAAATCAAGAAACCGGTCAAGCTCTGGCTTTCTGACGATATCGACCGAATTCCTCTGGAGATCCGCGCTTCCGCTTACATCGGTGATGTGCGTGCTGTATTGGTCAAACATACCAAAACTCCATGAAGCCTGTTTTCTCTGCATCTTCACCAGAGGCAATGATGAATCTTGGTAGCTTATTTGCCGCCCAAGCAAAACCCGGAGATGTGTTCGCCCTAGTTGGAGATTTAGGCAGTGGTAAAACCCATTGGACTAAAGGTTTCCTCAAACAGCTTCAGCCTGATACTTGCGTCACCAGCCCCACATTCAGCATCGTCAATTCCTACAAAGATGGCAATTCCACTATCCATCACTTTGATTTCTATCGGCTGAAATCTCCCAACGAACTCATTGACCTCGGCTGGGATGAATACCTTGAGGAAGATGCTATTGTTATCTGCGAGTGGGCCGATTTATTCCCAGAACTTTTTTCAGATCACACCCAATGGCTGCAATTTGAACATCAGCCTGACGACAGCCGAGAAATCCGAATTTCTAACCGAAAATCGTTGTGATGGGTTTTCCTTGATCAGCAATCTTAAACGGTCGCTTCGTCGGCGACATCAGCACTAAATCGTAAGGCAAGCCCAAGCTGTAGGCGATTGTCGCATTGAAATCCTGGACGGTCACCAAGCCCTCCTTCACTTTGCTTCCGGAACTATCGGTCAGTCCATATTTCACACCACCCTTGATTCCACCACCCGCAAGCACACAACTGAATGCACTCGGATGATGATCACGTCCGTCTTTATGCTCGCTATTGATTTCAGGCGTTCTCCCGAACTCGGTCGCCACCACAACCAATGTGTCTTTGAGTTTCCCTCGCGCTTCCAGATCCGTCAGTAACGCGGCGTATGCTTGATCAAATTCTTGGCAACGCCCTTCAACTCCTGCGAAATTATCGTAATGCGTGTCCCACCCCCCTAACTGCACTTCCACAAAACGCACATCATGCTCAATCAATCGCCTAGCCAACAAACAGCCCTGCGCGAAGTTCCCAGATCCATACAAATCACGCGTTGCTTGAGATTCTTTCGCTAAATCAAATGCCGTAAGATCCGATGACTTCATCAGCGCAATCGCATCCCGATAAAGCTCCTCATACGCCTTCACATCCGTATTCGGATAGCGCGTGTGAAATTCCTTATTCAACTTATCAGCCAGCGACAAACGTCTATCAAAATTTCCTTCTGAAACATCTACAGATCGCTTCGAATCCAACAAGCCTTCGTCAGGCTTACCGATCGGAGCCGCTGAAAATTTCGCCCCGAAAAAACCCCCTGAAGTCACGGCAGTAGGCGTATTGATCGCAACAAATCCCGGCAACTGAGGATGAATCGGCCCAGCCAGTTTTAACACCCAAGAACCAAACGCCGGATGCCGTATCGTTCCACGCGGCGAATAACTGTGGTGCATCATATACGTCCCCTGCTCATGCGCACCCTGGGTCGAACTCAATGAATTAATGATACACATCTTATCCGTCACCTTCGCCGTGTTTGGTAAATATCCACTGATCGGAACATCCGCCTTACCCGTAATCGTTTCCGTCGGACCCATCACCGCCTTTTTCTTAGGCTTCGGATCAAACGTATCCAAGTGACTCATCCCACCAGACATATAAAGATAGATCACATACTTCGCTTTTCCTCCCGCACCCACCGCTGCAGGAGCAGCACTCGCCACTGAAGAGCCCAACATCGGAAAAAGATGAACCCCAAGATATGCCCGTGCCGCATTCAACATAAACTGCCGACGCGTCAACTCATCGGTGCGGTTCAAATCTTGGATATTCATTTTTCGATTAGGTCTATGGATTGAATCTTATTGCAGGAAAACAAACTCGGAGGACATCACTAAGGCTGCGACAATGTTTCGATACGCTTGATCTCCAGCAGCTTCAACTTCAGCCAACATCCATTCCATTTCCTTGTCGGTTGGTGGACGACTCAAAATTGCAAGGTAGAGGCGACGGATTTTTTCATGCGACGATGTAGCGCCCTGAAGACTCTTATAAATGTGTGCATCTGCCTTATTCACCAGTTGCCTCTGCACGAATCCATTCATCAAGGAAAGCATTTGACCCACATTGGGATCCTTACTCGCCGCTTCCACAACCTCACGATCCGATGCGCCGAACAAATATAGGAAATGCTCTCGCGGCGCTGGTGAAGGCAACTCAGACGCCCTCACCGCGGAGTCCACTCCATACTTCTGAACATTCTCCATCATCATTGACGCACTTCCTTTCTTAGAATCACCTTTTGTTTTCAAGCGTTGTGTAAACTCATTGAAATATTTTCTCACATGCGCCTCTGTCTTCAATGCAAGCACTTCATTGGAAAGCTGAACCATATCCATTTCCCCAACTAAAACTGGCTGACCGCCGACATAAATCCGATTATCCACACTGCGCTTTGCCAGACGATCCGGATCTCCATTCGATAATGTAATCAGAGAATCCCAAATCTGCTCCGCCGATAGACGATCAATTTTACGCCCATGGAAATCATCTCCACTATCCAAGGTCGACGGTTTAGGATTCGTCGCGAATTGGAAGGTCTTTGTTAACAGTAGAACATTCTGGAATGCTTTAAGATCATAGTCCAACTCCACTATCAGCGTAGAAAGATAAGTCATCAAATCAGGGTAAACCGTCTTCGAAACATCGATGTAATCATCCACGGGATCATGGATTCCTTTTCCCATGATTCGCTTCCACATCCGGTTCGCGATCACAGATGAAAACTGCGGACCGGTCTTTCCTACGATCCAATCAGATAGTTTTTCACGACCATCATCATCGTCTTTCCGGTCTGATGTTCTAGTGAATTTTCCAAACGGAGTCTTACCACCCAATAAATCACCTGGCTTGCCATCTCGATATTGATAGTCAGATGGCAATTGAATCCGGCCATCACCGCCTCCTTCCAGAGACATTCCATAAATTCGATCCCAAAACAACTGCCCCACCTGATACTCAATCCCTTTGGACTCTCTCACTGCTCGGAGTTCCTCCCAAAGATTACCCATCAAATGCTGATTTAACTGACCCTGCCCATGTGTGAATGCAGCCAAATGATAAAAATCTTTCCGATCCGTATCACCAAATGGATCGTCATGACACTGTGCGCATTCCATGCGAGTCCCAAGAAATACGCGCATCGTGTTAGATAAATTATCTAACGGCATTCCTCTATCACTGGTGTAATAACCAACCGCTGCCGTCTTCGGATCCCAGCCATTTCCTCTGCTGCTGATCAACTTTTCCACAAATTCATTCCATGGCATATTCTGATCCATCGCCTGACGAATCCAATTACGATACGGCTCACTGTTTCCCTGGCCTCCCTGCCGGTAATCTCTAAGCCGCAAC
>CAMCYT010000035.1 GCA_945885485.1 Prosthecobacter debontii | reverse complement strand
TTTCAGAAGGAACTGGAGACTTCAGATATATATGTCTAGATTAACGAATCTATGAAAACCCTAATTGCTCTCATTGTTATGGTATGTGGTGCTCATCTCGCTTTTGCAGAAAATAAAGCCGAGGATGCAGATTCCTGGTATAGGAAAGGCTTGGCTGCTGAAAAAGCCGGTGATCCAGCCACTGCGCTCGCGGCTTACAAAGCAGCTCTCGATCTAAACTCCAAACATGCGAATGCTCGTTATCGTTTGGGAGAGGTTAAAATTAACGCAGCTGGACTCAAAGCCAATGCGAAGGAAGCAAAAATTGGGAGCATCACTATCCCTACCTACCAAATTACAGATATCACGGTCCAAGAAGCTTTGGAGGTATTGGCTGTAGCGATTGAAAAACAATCGAATAAGGAAGTCATCCCTAATTTCGTCATTGAAGATCCGAGTAAGAAACTCACCGACGTAAAAGTGACATTAAATCTTAAAAATGTACCAGTCAGCGGAATTCTTGGCTACATCCACGCCCAAAGTAACACCAAGGTTCGCTACGATGAGCATGCCGTGGTGATCCTTGCTCGCTGAGAAGCTTTTTAATATGCGAGAGGAGCTTCTAGCTAATCCGGTATTCGCTATGGCAGTCAGTCAGTTTGACCGCGTGGCGGACTTTCTTAAACTTCCCGCAGATATCCGTGAACGCTGCAAATGGCCAAAGCGGATTATTACCGTGACGGTTCCCATCCGGCGCGATGACGGAACCACCGAAGTATTTTTCGGTCACCGTGTGCAGCATCACCTTACTAGAGGTCCGGTGAAAGGCGGGCTTCGGTATCATCCTGATGTGAATGTGGGAGAGGTCGCCGCACTGGCGATGTGGATGAACTGGAAATGCGCCTTGCTCGATCTGCCTTTCGGTGGCGGCAAGGGAGGAATTTCGTGTAATCCTTCGGAAATGTCGGATGGAGAGCTGGAGCGGATGACCCGCCGTTTCACCATGGAAATGATTCCCTTCATAGGTCCGGAAATCGATGTCATGGCCCCAGATATGGGTACTAACGAGCAAACCATGGCATGGATTATGGATACGTATTCTACGCATTCGGGTCATTTGGTTCCATCGATCGTCACAGGGAAACCAATCAGCCTACAAGGTTCTGCGGGGCGCACCCGAGCCACGGGTCATGGGGTCGCTTTTCTTTCCTCTATCGCGCTTTCCAAGCTAGGGATTAAGGAAGAATCCGCCACTGCTATCATCCAAGGCTTTGGAAATGTAGGACTATATACGGCGGTGACTCTCGCGTCCTATGGTGTAAAAATCATCGGGATTTCTGATGCCAGTGGCGCACTTTGGAGTCAGGACGGGATCGATATCCATGCGCTACGCGCCTACGTTTCCGATCATAAAGTCATCTCAGGTTTCCCCGCTGCGGAATCCATCGATCCTAATGAAATGCTGACTCGGAAATGCGATATCCTTGCGCCCTGCGCTGTCGGGGGAGTGATTCACGCAAGCAATGCGGGCCGGCTGGATTGCAAAATTTTAGCGAAAGGAGCGAATGGTCCGACCACCCCTGATGCGGATCTTATCATCGAAAAACGCGACGACATTTTGATGATTCCTGACATTCTGTGTAATGCTGGCGGAGTCACCGTTTCCTATTTCGAATGGGTGCAGAACCTTCAGCGCTTCCAGTGGACGGAAAAAGAAGTGATCAGTAAATTAGAAACCAAGCTACATGCCACCTTCGAACAGGTCATGTCTTATGCGGCCAAGCACAAGCTTCCAAAACGGATGTCTGCCCAGGCCATCGCGATTAGCACGGTAGCGAACGCGAAATCCACACGTGGGCTTTTCCCATAAAAAACGCCGACCCGCCACAGGGGCGAATCAGCGGGGAGAGTTTCGTGAAATTTATTTGGGCTTAACGATCATCACTCCTTGCATGACGGAGCAGTGGCCGGGAAAGGAGCATATAAAAGGATAACTGCCAGCTGCTGGTGCGGTGAAAGTCACCTCATCAGACTCTCCACCACCCAACAATTTGGTGTGTGCTATGATGAGATTTTTGGCTTCTTCATCGGCAGGGATATAGTTGGTATCCTTTGCGGTCGCGCATTTGCTTGAAAATGCAGGGACTGATGTACCGGCTTTCAGGATGACTACATTGTGCCCCTTTTGTGTGGATGAAAGCTGGCCAATGTGCTTGAGCGACAGCAACACTTTTTGTCCCTCTGTGACCTCAAATGCTTTGATGTTATACTGCATCTGATCGTTGGAGGTGATTTCGATCTTAATTTCATCTGCTACTGCGAATTGGCAGCAAACTGCTAAGAACAGGGCGATAAAGAATTTTTTCATGGAGGTAATTGGCGCTTCAATAACTGTAAATACGGTGGGCTACCTACCGAGTTTTCAGGGAATCGCAACCTCTAGGCGATTTTTTTCAGAATTGATGATTTCCCTCTCGTATCATTCCGCTGTCCTGCTTTAATACAAAGAAAGCGGACTTCTCCGCTTTAAGAAAGTTGGCACACGACTTGCTTTCCTTATTTTTACCAATCCGCCGCAATCATGAAAAAAATCGAAGCTATCATTAAACCATTCAAGCTTGAAGAAGTCAAAGAGGCCCTCTCAGAGGTCGGAGTCCAAGGCATGACCGTCACTGAGGTCAAAGGATTCGGACGTCAAAAAGGTCACACTGAAATCTATCGAGGTTCCGAGTACACCGTTGATTTCCTGCCTAAGGTCAAAATTGAAATCGTTGTCGATGACGCACAAGCCGAAGGGGTTGCGCAAGCCATTGTCAAAAGTGCAAACACCGGCAAAATCGGTGACGGCAAAGTTTTCATCTCCACCATCGAGGAGGCCATCCGCATCCGCACAGGTGAAACCGGTTCCTCTGCTGTGGCCGTAAATTAATTTGAGTTCCATTGTTTTCTCTTAACCGTCATCTCGTTCTGGGGTGACGGTTTTATTTTGCGGGGCAGATCGGATCCAAATTACTCAATTACCAACTTCACGGCTTTGGTGATTTCTGGATTGGAGGAGACTTGGGGTGGATTTCCTTTAATGGATTTGAAACCTTTGATTTCGATTTTCTCGGTAACGCGTAAAGGGAAGGGGCCTTTGTCATCGGATTTGCCGAAGGGATCTTCGAGCAAAAAGATGGTTTTCGAATCTTTGGGTTCCTGAACTGTTAGATCCTCGATACGTATGGTTTTTGGCATGAAACAGGGATATCCGAAATCATGAGCGCCATCGTTTTGCATGCCGAACATGGTGGGATTTATTTTAGGTGTCATCCAGCGACAGTTGCGAACGACGACATCGCCTTCCCATGTAGAGCCGTAATCACTGCGGAAATTGATTAAGGTTCCGGAGTGAAGTGTGGAGTTTTCAACGATCAGATGCCCGCTTCCAATGGCGTTTAGCCCAGCATGACCGATGGTGCAATCTTTGATGATGTAAGAACCAGAAACTCCCATATGGACGTCGACCCGCGAGAGGACGGATTTTTCCACGAACATGTTTTTCATGAAATTAGATGCGACAACGCCCCAGCGGCTTCGGTCGTTGATATCGTTGCCCATGCGGCAATTGAGCATACGGAAGTCGACCACGAGGTTGGCGTGGTAGCCGTATGTGCCCATCGGAATGGGTGATCCGGTTTTGCCCATCTTGGAATATGCTTTTCTCCCGTCGACGACGCAGTTGCGCAGGATGACATAGGCGCATCGATCCGCTGAGAGGAAACCTCGATAAGGATGTCCGTGTTCCTTTTCGTCCGTGACTTTATGGACGACCCCATCGACCACAGTTCTGGATCGCTCGATAGAAATGTTGCGTGACCAATAACTCGATTTGTCCTCGGGATCTGTTTGGTTGGCGATGTTGGTGAAAATGCCGCCGCGAACATGAAGCGATTTGTCATCGATGGGTTGGACGATGACTTTTGTGACTTCGTCGTAATCCCAGTCGATCGCGCCAATGATGGTTCCGTCTTTCTTGAGAATAAAAACTTCTTTTTGAGGAGTGCCATTATTTTGGTTTCTGCCTTTGCGGATAAACATAAGCTTTTTGTCATTTTCCACATAAACGAGGCAGTCGTTTGGTGGCTTAATATCGAGGGAAGTTTGGCCACGTTTTAAGCGATCAATCTTTAGTGTAATGGGTTTCAGAGTGGAGCGGATCTCAAAGAGTGAGCTGCTTTTATTTTCTACACCCTGGCTGTCATCGATAATGAATTTGGATATTCCCCAATCGGTATCCGTTTCGATGACGGCGGTAAGTGCCTTGCGTCCGAGATGGTAAGTCGCGCCGGGCTCGGTGCGGACGGGCAAGTTGTTTTTATTCGCATGCTCGTGAGCCTTTTGTATGGCATGCATGTCGTCGGTCACACCATCGCCCACCGCACCGAAATCCTCGTAATTGACTGAGTTCTTATCCGACTGACCTGTGGTCACTTGTAAGCTGCCAATGGAGATCGCCAAAATAAAGAATCCTTTGGTGGCGAACTTTAATAAATCCATGAAGCCAAACATACGTGTTACAAACGGTTTATCTATCCAACGGCCCTCAATTCCATCGACTTATCTAGGTTTTCTCATAACTTTTCAGACGTGCTAAGTAATCTGACAACGAATTCTAAATCCATCTGTATAGGTGTTGTCTGTTTCGTGATTGGAGGTCTCACTGGTCGATTCATTTCATATAAATCGGTTAATTCTCATCCAATGGATTCCGGCCAAACGGTAAATACCGTTTCCCCTGGGATTAAGAAGCCGCGTTTCGGACAGGATTGGGGAAAACATGGAAGTTCCAATCGACTGTCTCAAAAGCCAGGTTTTCTTCGAACAGATGATTCAATGATTTCGGTTCCTATTTCTCTTCTCAAATCACTGAGTATTGCGAAATCTAACTACACCATAGGTCAGCCTATTTTAGATACGAATGACCCCGTTGAAGCGGCGCTTGGGCTGACGAGCGTGGAGAAAGAACGCATCGAGACCGAATGGCAAAGAGCCAACGAACAGGTGAGGGAGGCTGAAGTTAAATCCATGCAAACGAAAGATCTTGATGATGGTTCGGTCGTGCTATCGATGCCAGATTTATCTAAGGAGCGTAGAGAAATCGCTAAGCAGTTTATGAGCTCGGTGAGCCAGACACTCGGAGCGGAACGCGGTGAGGCGTTTTATGCGACAAAACAAGTCGACAGCAGATTCTCGGCAGACGCAGGAGAACGTTCGATCACAGTGAAGATTGAGTCCGTTGGTGACGGTCAATTTAGTTATCATATGTCGTTACAAGACGCTGTGGGATCAAGAGTATGGGTCGGCGATAGCATACCCCTAGAAATTCGTCATCTAGCAGATGCTGCGGGAATTTCATCGAGCATAGAAAATGTTGTGAAATCCATTCCTGAAGAGTGATGATAACAAGAGCCCTGACAAAACTGATGGGCTGTTACGGATCAACTATGAAAGCGCTATTACTCCTCGGATTTCTCTTTAGCCCTCTCCACGCAGAAGGAAAGAAATTCACTTTGACTGCCCGCGCATCGGAGATCGATCCACGCACGAAAGAGCATCCAGAAATTGATTATGTTTTCACGCGTAACGGCAAGCCAGTCGATACCCAGCTCGCTTCGGTCGATACCCGCGTGAAGCCCAGCGGCTATCTGGTCATTTGGTTGATGGAGCCGAAGCAACCGCTTTTTGATCATATAAACTCCTACGGCCATCACGCGATTCAAGTCACTTATCCGCGTGAGTGGTTTGCAAAAATGGATAAGCTCCGCAAAGAGGGCGATGACGATCATTTCTCCGGCATCCGCCTTGAGGCCTCTACCGGTGAAGATCACACCAAACTCATCAATATTCCTAGGCCCGATGGATTGATGGAACGGTCCTATCAGTTTGTGAAATATCTCGATGCGAAACATCCCGATGGAAGCTGGAAGCAGTTTCTCTCGCGGGATGGTAAGGAGCTGGATTGGGAAAAGGTTATTCTCTGTGGGGCTTCACACGGTTCTACGACGGCGGCGCGGTTAGCAAAGGAGATCAAAGTCGCACGCGTGGTGATGTTATCGGGACCACGAGACCAGACAGAAAAATGGCAGAGCCTCCGCTCCTCCACGCCGCCTGAGAGATTTTTCGGATTCACCCACACCCTTGACGATGGCTGGAAAAATCATCACTACTGCCGCTCATGGTTGATGTTAGATCTGCATGAATTCGGTCCCATTGTGAATGTTGATGAAGCGCGTCCGCCCTACGGCAATACCCGCCGACTTATCTCTAGTGCAGATGTTGGTAACGATTCTAAACGCGCCCACGGAGTGAGTACACCAGGCAGCAGCAACTCGCCGAAAGATAAAAACGGTGTATTTCTTTACGAGGATGTATGGAAATATCTTTTCACTCATCCCGTGAACAAAACCAGAGATGCTGTGAAGCCAGAGGAGCGTTGCAAGGGAGATTTTTGATTGGTTGGAAAGTATAAAGAAGTGCAGCCAAGATAGTCAGCCTTGCTCGCGATTTATATCGGTAATCTCCAGACAGGATCATAAAAAAGTTGTATAAATTGCAAATCTAGGCGTGCATTTTTCTGAAATAATCGTAGATAAAAGCAGCGTAACTAAATTCACGCCTACAGAGATTATGAACACACGTCGCAACTTCCTAACTAAACTCGTCGTATCCGTCGGAACACCCGCACTTCTTTGCAATGCTGCTTTCGGCCAAGCTCCACCGGCTAAGCTCGAAGAAACAGATCCTACCGCAGTAGCGCTTGGCTACAAAGAAGACACCACTAAGGTGGACGCCACCAAATACGCGCAACACAAGGCAGATCAAGTTTGCTCAGGCTGCGCTCTCTATACAGGAAAAGTCGGCGATGCTGCAGGTCCCTGTGGTGCCTTCGGTGGAAAACTCGTCACAGCAGCTGGCTGGTGTGCAGTTTATGCCAAAAAGCCTGAAGCGGCTAAGTAATTGATCGTTGGATCAGTGATTGGCTGTTTCAATCCGATTGATGATACCTATTTATTTTTAAGCTCCATAAATTTCTCTGCGCCTTTGATTTCCGGGTTAGTCCATGGGTTGGGGCCAGAGAGGTTTGCTAATTTCAGGAGTGAGGGTGAGATGCCTTTGGCTTCGGGATTGTGCATGGAGGCAATAACAGCTTGAGGATCGAGATGGTTGAGAAAACGTTTTAAATATCCTCCGCCAATTTCAATGCCGTTACTTTGGCGGATTTCGAAGTGGAGATGGGCGGGGTAATTGCCATTTGCAGTTCCGCAGGTGCCGATGATTTCTCCACGTGCCACCAATGAGCCGAGCGGGGCTTTGGATTGTTCAAGGTGCGCATACATCGTTTGGAGCGGTTGATCATTATGCTCGCGATGCGCGAGAACGATAATTTTTCCCCAACCCGGAGAAGGCTCTCCGCTATAGATAACCAATCCATCGGCAGCGGCGTATACGGGATCCCCGAGATCGGTGTTCATGCCGCCGATCCCATTGAGGTCGTCTCCGGTGTGGTGGCCGCCACGTTGATCGTTCATTTCCCAAAAGGATTGAGCATTGTATACCAGCGCACCGTTTTCAGATCCCATGGGCGTATCCATTTGTGATATTTTGGGAATCTGATTTACTTGCCACGCGGAGAGCATGTGGAAACGCATGTCCACTTCACTAGATTCTGGGATGATTGGTGGTACATCAGCTTCTTGAAAACTGACTAATTTTACTGGTGATATAGGGGTCACAGAGCTGCGCCACACAAAATAGCCCACCATAATGAAAGCGATGGCGAGGGTGATGAGGAGGCGGGTGGATTTCATATAGCTTAGAGCTCAGAGCTTGGAGTGGAGAGTGGAGAGTGGAGAGTGGAGAGTGGAGAGTGAGAAGTTTTTCTTAACTCTAGGCTCCTAGCTCTCCGCGTTAAGAAGCTCACGGACCAAAGCTGGGCCTTGGTAGACGAAGGAAGTGTAGATTTGGATGAGGTCGGCACCGAGTTTGAATTTGGTTTCAGCATCTTCTTTGGAAGATATGCCTCCGACACCTATAATGGGGATTTTACCACTAAAGGCAGAGGCAAAGGCGGCAAGGGTTTGGTTAGATTTTTCGAGTACAGGTTTTCCGGAAAGACCACCAGCTTCGTTGGCCCATTTGTGATCGGTGACTTTTTCGCGATCTAGTGTGGTGTTGGTTGCGATCAAGCCATCGAGTCCGCCATCAAGGAAGGCTTTGGATAGATCGGCGATTTGTGGTTCGGTGAGATCTGGGGCGACTTTGAAAAGGATCGGGACGTGTTTGCCGTGGATGGCGGCGAGTTTTAGTTGTTCGGATTTGAGAAGTTCTAACAGACGAGCGGATGAATCGGCAGCTTGCAGATCGCGAAGGCCTGGGGTGTTAGGAGAGGAGAGATTGACCGCGATGTAATCTGCCACGGGATAAGCTTTTATCAGGCATTCGAGGTAATCATCTGCAGCGTTCTCGTTGGGGGTGTCTTTGTTTTTGCCGATGTTGAAACCGATGATGCCTTTGTAAGATTGATGCGCACGAACGTTGGCGACGCCGGCGTCGATACCGGGATTGTTGAAACCCATGCGATTGATAATCGCATCGTGTGGGATAAGACGAAACAAGCGAGGTTTTGGATTTCCTGCTTGGGGGCGCGGTGTGATGGTGCCGATTTCGATGAAGCCGAATCCGAGGCGGCCGAGCGCATCGATGGTATTGCCTTCTTTATCAAGCCCAGCGGCGAGGCCGATGCGATTGGGGAATTTCAAACCCATGAGTTCGATCGGTTCTGCTTGTGGCATGGGATCAGAAAGCATTTCGAGCAAGCCGGATTTTTCAGCGAGCCGCAGCCCGACCATGCTGGTGTGGTGGGCGGTTTCGGCATCGAGGGCGAAAAGAAATTTGCGGGCGATTGGATAGGCGGCGTCGATCACGCCCTGTTTATTGAACATTGGAGCGGATTCGTCCAACCTTGATCGTGAAATACGGGCTCACAGTTAAGATTTTCACCGCCGAGACGCAAAGCCATTTGAGCTGTAACGAACTTTTATTCAAGGCGCTGCCCTCACCGCTTGGACGGAACTAAGTGAAGTCAAAGGTCGCCGAGAGACGCAGAGAAGAGGGAGGAAAGGAGAATTCTTTCTAGTTACATCAGGGAGCGGACTTGGCTTCGTCGAATTCTTTGAGGCGAGCGTAGAAGTAGGCGCTGGTGGTGACGAGGGTGCCGTCGGGTTTACGGATTTGGTAGGTTTTTCCGGAGGTTGAGGATTTTGCGGCGATTCCATCGATGAAATTCTCCGCGGTTTTAACTTTACCATCGGCTTTTTCGAGCTTCATGCGGAGATGGGATCCGGCTTTATCGGGGTTATATTCGTTACCGTTGCGGATGAATTTGGCCCCGCTGAGTTTTTCAATAGAGCTGATCAAATGTTCAATGCGGGCGTTTTCCCTGGCATCGCGGGCGTGGGCAGATAGCGGGATGAGGCAGAGAGCCAAAAAGAGGATAGCTCCCAGAGAGCGACTTATTTTTTGAGTAATAGAATTTTGCATGTTTCCAATCTAGATAGCTGAGTCAGTTTCACAAGTCGGGTTTCATGGGCGGGTTCACTGAGGATATTTAACCGCGAATGGATGCGAATGCGACGAAATTTCGTGAGGAGTCTAAGTCACAGTAATGATCTAATTCGCGTTTATTAGCGTCCATTCGCGGTTTTTATTCTTAGATCGCCTTTGAAATCATTTTGCTTCCGCCGGCTAGGGATGGCTAACTTCGCGCGAAGCCTATGCATAACCGTCCGCCTAAGAAATTTGTCCCTACCCCTTTTACCTATCATCAAGAGATTGATGTGCGCATCGATTCTTTGACGAATCTGGGTGCTGGCGTAGGGAGGGTAAATAGTTGGGTGGTTTTTGTGCCATACGCTTTGCCTGGGGAGTTGGTGCGGACGCGGATTTTTAGAAATGATAAAAATCATTCGCAGGGAGATTTGGTCGAGATTTTAGAGAAATCGCCGGATCGCGTTGAGCCGGGTTGCGCGCTTTTTGGTGAGTGCGGCGGTTGTCAGTATCAGCATCTCGCATACGACAAGCAGCTGGCGTGGAAGACGCGGCAGATTCGTGAACTCCTCAAGCACATGGCGGGCGAGGAGAGAGATGTGAATTTCTGCGAATCATCGGAACAGATTTGGAACTATCGCTCAAAAATCACTCCGCATTTCGAGAAGCCTATTGATGGCTTAGTGACGGAAATCGGTTTTCTGAAAGTGGGAAGACGCAACGAATTGTTAGATGTTGTGAATTGTCCTATAGCGATGCGTGAGATCAACGAAGCCTTGCCGGAAGTGCATGCGGATATTCGAGCCAACGGAAAACGCTTCAAACGTGGCGCGACAATTTTACTGAGAGCGACGAATGGTCGGGTCGAGCGCGATCCAAAGGCGATTGCGCGGGAAGAGATCGGCGGGGTGAATTTTGATTTTGTGGCGGGAGAGTTTTTCCAAAACAATCCGTTCATCTTGAAGAAATTCACGGGTTACGTTGGCGAAAAAGCGCTGGCGGGAGGCGCGAAATATTTGGTCGATGCCTATTGCGGCGCCGGGTTGTTTGGGCTGTGTCTTGCAGAGCGGTTTGAAAAAGTCATGGGGGTTGAGGTAAACGAAGCGGGCGCGCAATGGGCGAAAAACAACGTTGCGCTTAACGGTTTTAATAATGTCAGCATCCTACAAGCGGATGCGGAAGCAATCTTTGGGAAAATCGATACTCCAGCAAACGAAACCGTGGTCGTGATTGATCCTCCGAGAAAAGGATGTACACCGGAATTTTTGGAGCAACTCGTTGCGTTTGGACCGGAGCGTGTGATTTACGTTTCATGCGATCCTGCGACGCAGGTTCGGGATTACAAAATCCTCCGCGAGGCGGGATATGTGTTAGAAGAAGTTCAGCCGTTTGATCTTTTCCCTCACACCCGTCATGTGGAAAACGTGATGGTGCTGACACGGAAGACTGGCTGATCAGTTAGGACGAGCTTTTTCTCACAGGGAGAGAGGAGGAATGGGAGGAGAGGAGAATTTTTAATAGAATTTAACTCCTCGTTCTCCTGATTCTCCTATCTCCCTGTTAATAAAATGCTTGAATGACCCCATCGTGCTCATAGCAGCTATGTTACAAACTACCTTCTAGCAGGAAATCCTTATAGTGAATGAGTTCCATCCGCCCGTCGTGATGTTCGACAATCGCTGTTAGGCTCTCTACCCAGTCGCCGGAGTTGAGGTAATGCACCGCCCCAACTTTTTTATTTTCTGGGGTATGGATGTGGCCGCAAATGATGCCATCACACTCTTTGTGGAGCGCGAGTTCTTGTAAAAGGACTTCGTATTTATCAACGAAGCTGACGGCGGATTTTACCTTGGCTTTGACTCGTTTACTCAGGGAGAAGTATTCTTTGCCCCGCCATGCGCGCCAGTAGTTATAATAGCGATTCACGGTGAGCAGACTGTCATAGCCCACGGCACCGAGGGAGGCGAGCCACTTGTGGTTGGTGGAAACGCTATCGAATCCATCGCCATGAACAACGAGGTAGCGCAGGCCGTTCGCAGCGGTGTGGATGTGTTCTTTGGTGAAACGAATTTTTCCAAACACGAGCGGGAGGAAACGCTCGAGGATATCGTCGTGATTACCACGCAGGTAGATCACCTCGGTATCGTCCTTCTCGGTCATTTTGAGAATCCTTCGAATGACGCGACTGTGGCGAGACTCCCACTTCGAACCGCGTTTTAACGCCCAACCATCGATGATATCTCCATTGAGTATGAGTTGTTCACAGGTGAGCATTTTTAGGAAATCTCCGACTTCTGTCGCTTTACTGTCGAGGGTTCCGAGATGGATATCGGAGAGAAATACTGTGCGGTAAGAAACTTTCTTGCGCTTTTTGGAGCGCGTTATCTGTGGGGTCGAGGTCGACGACGGTTCGTCGTTGTTAGAAATATTACGAAGGTGACCTTCGAATTGTTGGACGACATCGTTCCAGCCTTGGGTGAGCGCGATTTCCCTAGCGGCAGTGCGCAGAGGATGGCCGTGGTTGATGTTGAGGGCGGATATGGCTTGCTCTAAAAAGCCTGCAGCATCGCCTTTCTCAGCCTTCAAGCCGTTCTCGCCATGTTTCAAAAATTTGGCTGCCGCTGCGTAATCATAGGCGACCGTGGTGAGCCCGCTTGCCATCGCTTCGAGCACGACGTTTCCAAATGTTTCCGTTTCGCTCGGGAACAGCAGGATATCGGCGGATGCGTAGTGGCGTGCGAGGTCTTCTCCCATCTGAAGTCCTGAAAAATGCACCCACGGATTTTTGGCTGCGAGTTTTTCGCGCAGCGGCCCGTCGCCGACCATCACGCAACGCAGATCTGGAATGGAAGTGCGCATTTCAATGAAGCATTGGATCGCGAGCTCTAGGTTTTTTTCCGCAGCGATGCGACCGACCACGATGGCGACCGGCGCACCAGTCGTCGCGCCCCAGGCGCTGCGCAGAACCTCGCAGCGTTTGCTCGGGCAGAATAATTCCGTATCCACCCCGCGACCCATGAGGTGGACGTTTTCAAAACCTTCACCGCGCAGTCGCTCTACCAATTCCGGCGAGGGCGCGAGAGTGCAATCAGCGCGATCATGAAACCGTTTGAGATACGCCATCACCATGGGCTGAAAAGTTCCCAAGCTATAACGCTTCATGTATTCGTGAAAATTCGTATGGAATCCCGTCACCACCGGAATGCCTAAAATCTTTGCGGCTTTGACTGCGGATTTGCCTAGCGGACTTTCCGTGGCAACATAGATCGCATCCGGTCTGCGCTTCATCCAACGTATGCGAAGCATCAGCGATGCGGGTAACCCGACCCTAACTTCGCGGTATCCCGGCAAGGGAATGGACCTCACGATGGTTTCGTCATCTCTACCCTCACCTGTGCGAATGATGTGCACTCGGTGATCGCGCTTGCGCAAACCATCGGTGAGTCTTCCAAGAGTCATCGCCACACCGTTCACATCTGGGGCGAAGGTATCCGTCACGATATCGATTTTCATAGAGTATGCGGAAATGACTTTCAATTCCAGTAACATAGAAACCCTTAAGTGATCCGAAATACATCCTCAGCGCGGTGACAAGTTCGTCACATTAGGCAGTTGCTCACGGCTTCTTGTTCGATCCGCAACCGCAGTTGTGTCCGCAGGAAGTTTTTGATTTCTTTTTAAAAAAGAGGCTATGGACAAAGATCGCCAGCGTGATCGCGACGACTCCAAGTGCGGTGTAGGTTTGCCAGTCCATGAGATTAGAAGCCCATCAGAGAGCCGATTTGAAAAACGAGTAACGAGGCAAGATACGCGAAGCCAGACATAAAAGCAAACTGCCCCGCCGCCCATTTCCATGAGCCCGACTCGCGGGCGACAACGGCGGTTGTGGGTAAGCACTGAAGTGCGTAGATGAAAAACACGAGCAGTGAAATCAAACTCAGCGGAGTGAACAGCGGTCGTCCGTCCGGCCATTTAGCGGTTTGCATTTTCGCGCGGATCAGGCTGCGAGTTTTTACGTCATCATCGGCTTCCTCGACGTTGAAGATGATTGCCAGCGAAGAGACGAGAACCTCGCGTGCTGCGAAAGTGGTCAGAATGGCGGTGCCGGTGCGACCATCGAAACCGAGCGGCTTGAAGACGGGTTCAATCACATTTCCGATTCGGCCTAACGCACTGTGCGCCAGAACTTCTGCGGAATCTTTGGAATCGGATTTCGGATAATTTTCCAAAGCCCATAGAAGAATGGAAAGCCCGAGGATGATGGTTCCGGCTTTGCGGACAAAAGACCAACCGCGATCCAAGACATGTCGGAAAATATATGACCACTGCGGCTTGCGGTAGGGCGGCAGTTCTAACATGAAATGCGTCACGACCTTGTCCGGACCGAGCTTGCCACGTAAGATACGTGCGACGATGAATGCCGATAGTGTTCCGACTGTGTAAATTCCAAACAGCACGAGCGCTTGTTTCCATGTGCCTTCTTTTTCATGAAGCAGTAATGGAATGATGAGGAAATAAACAGGAAGACGAGCCGAACAACTCATCCATGGCGCGACGAAAATCGTGACCAAGCGCTCCTTTGCGGAATCGATCGTGCGTGTCGCCATGATACCAGGAATCGCGCAGGCGTAAGAACCGAACAATGGCAGAAAAGCTTTTCCGCTGAGTCCGGCTTTTGCCATCACGTGATCCATGAGAAACGCGCCGCGCGCCATGTAGCCTGAGCTTTCTAACAGACCAATGAAGAAGAAGAGCAATAGAATCTGCGGCAAGAACACCAACACCCCACCCACCCCGCCGATGACACCATTGACCAATAACGAACGCAGATCGCCTTCTGGCATCAACGATTCCACCCATGCGCCGAAGCTGCCGAGCGAGACATCGATATAATCCATCGGGATGCTAGCGAAGGAAAAGATCGCCCAAAACAAGGTGAACATGATCGCGAGGAAAGCGACCCAACCAAGGAACGGATGAAGTAAAATGGAATCAAGCTTGTCGGTGAAATTGCGTTGGTGTGAATCGGGGCGACGCGCGGCGAGTTCGCAAAGCGAGGCGATAAATGCGCGGCGGTTCGTATCGATGTCGCCGGTTTTTGAAAGCCATGAAACTTCCGACGCATGCGGAAATGGAAAACGCAGGGCTTGTTTGAGCTCGATGATTCCTTTCGAGGCATTCGCCTGCATTGGCACCACGGGAATGCCGAGTTCTTCGGAGATTTTTGCGGGATCGAGCCTGAGTCCGGATTTTTCCGCGACATCGACCATGTTCAGAGCCAGCACGCAAGGCAGGCCGAGTTCGATGACTTGCAGGACGAGTTGGAGGTGACGTTCCAAATTCGAGGCATCGACCACGCAAACCACGAGATCGGGTTTCGCTAGATCTTCTAACTTTCCGGTCAGAGCATTGAGTGCGATCTGTTCATCCGGTGAGCCAGAATCGGCGCGTAATGAGTAGCAACCTGGTAGATCGAGCACTTGCAGTTTTTTGCCGTGAGGCGTGTAGGTCTCGCCGCTTTTCACTTCCACCGTGACGCCGGCATAGTTGCCGACCTTTTGGTTTTTTCCCGTTAGAGCATTGAACAGCGTGGATTTGCCCGAGTTCGGATTGCCGACAAGCGCGATGATCGAAGGATTCTCTGACACGGCGATGTTTCGTCAGGATTAGCGGATGGGAGCAACTAAGACTTGCTCGGCCAATTCACGACTGATCGCCATTTTCGCACCGCAGACTGTGCAAACCAAGTTGCGGCCGTTAGAGATTTTACGCAGTTGCATCTGTTCACAGAAGCCAAGATCCCGGAGACGATCGCACGCAGGGCCGTTTAGGCTGCTGATCCGAACGTCACAGTTCAGGCTCACCTCGTTTAAGGTAAGTTGGCGTTGAACTGACTGGCTGGCTGGCATCAGCAAAAAACTCGTCTAATTGAGATTGATTTGCAATAAGAAAAAGCTCGATGATAGAAAAATTCACCTCGGGAAATGGAACTGGGCAAGATATGCATCCTTTGAGCATGGATGAAAAGGATTGGATAAATTGGCAGGCAGCTATTGAGGCGACCTTGATGTTTGTGGTTAAAAACGGTCAAATCCTGTTGATTGAGAAGAAACGCGGCCACGGCCAGGGAAAAGTCAACGGCCCAGGTGGAAAAATCGATCCCGGTGAGAGTCCCTTGCAAGGAGCTGTGCGTGAAACCGAGGAGGAGCTTTGTATTTCGGTGAAAAAAGCGCAAAAAGTCGCCGAGTTGTGGTTTCAAATGTCGGATTATCCGAGTTTGCGCTGCCATGTGTTTCTCGCGAGTGAGTTCGAAGGCGAGCCAACCGAAACCCCAGAAGCTGTGCCGTTGTGGGTATCGCTAGACCGCATTCCCTACGAAAGAATGTGGGAAGACGATAGGCATTGGTTGCCTCAAGTTCTAGCGGGTCAGACCTTGATTGGAAAATTTAGTTTCGAAGGGGAGAAGATGCTGACGAAGCAGATCGAGCTTGGATGTCTTTTTTAGTTGAAAGTGGAGCTTATCTCCCGAATTGAAGTTTTAGACCGCCACCATTGTTGATGTTCATTTTCTCGATCCGTTGGCGGATTTCATCGGGTGCAGCAGCTTTGTCTTGATCTGTGTCCCAAGGGCCAGACCAGATGATCTTATTGGCTTTGTCGCGAACGGTGACTTCTTTGTTTTCTCCAGTTGATTTCAATTCAAGCGATCCATTACCATCCTCCATGCGCATGGTGGATTGCATATTCATCCGTAAGTTGTTGCCATGTTCTGGTTGGATTTGAGGATCTC
>CAMCYT010000034.1 GCA_945885485.1 Prosthecobacter debontii | reverse complement strand
GAGCGGATGCGTTTTCTCGATATCACTATGGCCGGTGCGCATACTGTCTATTCTAGCGAAGCGAATTTATCTGAATTACTTCCACGTGTGGATTTATTGATCGGTGCGGTTTTAGTGCCGGGTGCAAAAGCTCCAAAGCTTGTGACGCGCGAAATGCTCCGTATGATGAATCCCGGTAGCGTGTTTGTGGACATAGCGGTCGATCAGGGTGGATGCGCGGTGACAACACGTGCGACAACCCATGAAAATCCGACCTATGTTGAAGAAGGCGTGTTGCATTATTGTGTGGCGAACATGCCGGGAGCGTATTCCCGCACCGCGACTCAGGCGCTCAACAACGTGACTCATGCGTGGACGCACATGATTGCGGAACATGGGGTCGAGCAGGCATGCAAGCGTCGGCGTGAGTTGATTAGCGGGATTAATACCTTCGGCGGAAAACTGACGTGTCGTCCGGTTGCTGAGGCGCACGGGCTGGAGTTTACGGATCTCGCGGGATTGGCTTAGGAGACACAGGAGTGCGGGAGCTTGCTCCCGCCTTTTAGTGGACGGGCTTGCTCCGTCGTGGGTGGGATTGTGCTGACAATCGTGAGATATTCGAACGCGGAGCAAGCTCCACTATTTCTGGCGGAGGCAAGCCTCCGCACTCCGGGTGCGATTTTTGACAGAAATCCCAATAAATCCGCTCAAGTCTTGACCCAAAGCCCATATTCGCATGGTTTGTCTGCGGCATGCGGACGGTGTGACTCATCAATTTGAGCGATCTCTCCCTCAAGTCCCGTTGCTTAATTTTTTCAAAACTTAATATCATGATCACCACACTCACCGGCACTTCTTTTATTGGCTATTCACGTTCCACTGGCACTCAGCCATGTGGACAAGCGGTGAACCCCGCAACGGGCGAAGCTCTTGCTCCTGTTTACCTCTCCGCTACCTCAGAAGAGGTCGAGCAAGCCATGGCTCTCGCTGCGGCGGCGTTTCCGGTTTACTCGAATTTACCCGGAAAAACCCGTGCGGCTTTCCTTCGTAAAATCGCCGAGAAAATCGAGGCAGTGGTGGAGGATATCGTCATTCGTGGTCCACAAGAAACCGCACTTCCTGAACCAAGAATGCGTGGTGAAACGGGTCGCACAGTTGGTCAGCTTCGGATGTTCGCAACTCTGTTAGAAGAAGGTTCATGGGTCGATGCTCGTATCGAACGTGCCCAGCTAGATCGTCAGCCGATTCCGAAAGTTGACCTTCGTTCGATGCTTCGTCCGCTCGGCCCGGTTGCGGTTTTCTGTGCGAGCAATTTTCCATTGGCGTTTTCTGTCGCCGGTGGCGATACCGCATCGGCTCTCGCCGCGGGTTGCCCCGTGGTGGTGATCGCGCATTCGTCGCATCCAGGTTGTGCTGAAATCATTGCAAACGCAGTGATCGCGGCTGCCAAAGAATGTGATATGCCAGAAGGAGTTTTCTCAGTTCTATACGGTGGCGGACGCATGGTTGGTCAGGCGGTTGTGAAACATCCTGTCATCCAAGCGGTTGGCTTTACCGGCTCACGTGCTGCTGGAACGGCACTTATGGATACCGCTGCAAAACGCCCGCAGCCGATCCCAGTTTACGCCGAAATGAGCTCTATTAATCCCATCGTGTTTTTGCCCGGAGCACTCGCCAAAGGCGAAACCGCTCTCGCAGAAGCTTATTATGGTTCGCTCACTCTCGGTGCCGGTCAGTTCTGCACCAATCCAGGCTTGGTGTTTTTACCAGAAGGGCAGGGGGATGAATTCCTTGCGAAATTGAAAAGCTTAGTTGAGGTCGGTTCACCCTCAACCATGCTCAACGCTTCGATCTGTAAAGCTTTCGCCGATGCAACCGAATCGCTATCTAACATTTCTGAAGTGAATGTCCTGGCACGCAGCTCCGCTGAAAAAGGCCACGGTCAATGCGCACCATCGGTGTTCACGGTATCGGTCGAGGACTTCCTGAAAAACGAACACCTTCAATCGGAAATGTTCGGTCCGGGTGCGCTGATCGTGCGCGGAAGTGTGGCACAAATCGAAGCAGCCATCGCGAAACTCGAAGGCCAACTCACCGCTAGCCTTCACGGCACGGTGGAAGAACTCACCCAATACTCTGGTCTCGTCAACGCGCTCCAACAACGCGCCGGTCGCCTCATTTTCAACGGTTTCCCAACCGGCGTTGAAGTCTGTAACAGCATGGTTCACGGTGGACCTTTCCCCGCAACCTCCGATGGTCGCAGCTCATCCGTCGGCACCATGGCGATCTACCGCTTCTGCCGTGCCATCGCATGGCAGAGTTTCCCAGATGCAGCGTTGCCGCTTGAGTTACAAGAAGGTAATCCGCTCGGTATACGCAGAATGGAGTAAGTTTTAAAAGGTAGGGTCGTCTCGTATACCCCGATATGTCGGGGCCGAGACGACCGATGATCAAACGTTAAGGTTCGATCGCTTTAAGCGAGGCGATTCTCTCTCGATTGCCTATTTATCTATTCACTACCTGCAGAGAATCACGGTCAACACGGCGTGTTGACCCAACCCATTTTTCTAAAAATTCCCCGTGCTTTCAGGCATCTGCCGCGGGGGATTTCTATTGATAATCATTCTCAATAGCACCGTGAATTAATTTTACATTTATGAAAGAAAATCGCTTGTGAAATTTTTCACAATCTCCCAGTCTTCGCGCGGCTTACCACCTTACTCATTTAGCTCATGGCGAATATTTTTCCACGCTGGTCAAACTTACTACCTTTTCAAATCGCATTTTGCCTTGGCGCCGTTGGCGCTGGCGTGGTTCTTGCGTTTGGATATTACGCAACACCTAAGGCGCAGGTTGTTGGCTATCAACCCTCGCAACCGATTCCATTTTCTCACAATATTCACGTGGATCAGTTAGGTCTCGATTGCCGTTATTGTCATTCGTTTGTGGATGTTTCCGGTCATTCGAACGTGCCGAGTGGAAATACCTGTTGGAACTGCCATCAGCATGTGCAGAAGGAAAGCCCGAAACTTGCTCCGTTGCATCGCTCGATGGACAAACAATATCCCGGATATGATGGAAAGCCGATCGAGTGGGTTCGTGTTCACAAGGCACCTGACTATGTCTATTTCGACCATTCTGCTCACGTGAACCGCGGTATTTCATGCCAGAGCTGCCACGGCGACGTAAACAAAATGGAAGTCGTCTATCAAGCTGAGCCACATTCGATGGGTTGGTGTTTAGAATGCCACCGCGCTCCGGAGAATCACCTCCGTCCGTTAGAAGAAGTTTTCAATTTTAACTACGGCGATGGAGACGTCTCGAAATACAGCACCGAAAAAGGAGTCACGACCACTCTGGATCTCGGTAAGAAGCTTAAAGAAAAATTTTCGGTTCATCCCAAGGCCAGTTGCGCAACCTGCCACCACTGATCCCTCAACTTTCAAAAAACATCTCTCAGCAGTTCTGATATGAGCAAACGCATTTTGCAACACCCCGCAGTCCCCGAGAATGAGACTACCGTCTCATGGCGCAGCACTGGCCAACTTGAGGACACCCAAGAATTCCGTAGTTGGATGGATCGTGAATTTCCGCAGGGTGCGGCCGAAATGGAAAACCAAGAAGCGATGGAAACGAGTCGTCGGTCTTTCCTGAAACTCATGGGTTCATCGACCGCTTTGGCTGGATTCGGCATGGTCGCTTGCCGTCGCCCAGAAGCTTATATCGTTCCCTATACTCAAGCACCAGAATGGGTTATCCCAGGGAAAGCGACTTACTACGCATCTTCTCTCCCACGTGCAACCGGTGCAGTGCCATTGGTGGTTACCACCTATGAAGGACGCCCAACGAAAGTGGGCCCAAACCGTTTGCATCCTGATTACGAAGGAACTGATGCTTTCGCCCAAGCATCCGTACTCGATCTCTACTCGACCTCACGCTCGCGTGATTTCCTTAAAGGTGGCAAAAAAGCGAAGCTCGCTGATTTCCAAGCTACTATCAGCGAAATCGCCAAAGACAAGAGTGCGAAAATCGGTTTCGTGTTCGGTAGCGATGAAAGTCCGACCCGCCTGCGTTTGATTCAGAAGATCGCCAAGGATTACACCAACGCAAAATTCTACCAATACGAAGCTCTCAGCTTTAACGACAAGGATGTTTTAGGCGACGGCGTGAAACTCGTCCCGGATTTCGCGAACGCGAATCGCATCCTTTCCTTGGATTGCGACTTCGCTGGAACCGATCCACAAGGTTCTAACATCACGTTTTTCAATCGTCGCAAACCGGAAGGTGCGGGTTACGAAGCAAAGCCGGATGCGAGCACGATGAACCGCCTTTACACGGTGGAGTCGGCCTTCAGTCTAACAGGCGGCATGGCGGATCACCGTTTGCGGATCGCACCGAGTCGCGTTGTAGCGATCGCCGCGCAAATCGCACGCGAGCTTGGCGCACCAGACGGTGGTATCTCACCGCTCACTGATGCAAACGAACTTAAATGGGTCAGTGAACTTACCAAAGATCTAAAAGCCAGCGGTGCAAAGACTGCGGTTCTCGCCGGATCACGTCAGTCGAAAGCAGTCAAATATCTCGCCCTTGCGATCAACATCGCTCTTGGCAATATCGGCGAAGGCAAAGGTCTCAACGCTTATCAGACAGATAACAAAGGTTTCGGCGATATCGCCGATCTCACCGCAGATCTTAATTCCGCTGATGGTATTGATACCGTCGTTTTCCTGACACCTGCCAACCCCGTTTATGACGCGCCATCGGATCTGAAATTCTCTGAGGCTCTCGCCAAAGCGAAGACCAGCATTCACGTGAGCGATCGCAGTAACGCCACCGCGTATGCTTGCACTTGGCACGTTCCAGCCACGCATTACTTGGAAACCTGGAGCGATGCGAAAAGCGCACGCGGAGTTTACACAGTGGTGCAGCCAATGATTCTTCCGCTCTATCCGAATTGCGTTTCAGAATTTGAGCTGTTGCTCGCGTTTCTAAATAGCGGAAAACTCGTCATTGGGGAAGGAGAGAAAGGCGCTCCAGCTCCAGCCATGCTCGAAGTCAAAGCGACTTTCAAAGGCACTGAAACCGAGTGGAAAGAAGTTCTCAAAAATGGTTTCCGTTCATCGACGTTCCATGCTTTCGCTTCCGTTAAGCTTGATGCAAGCGCCACTGCAGAAATCGCGGAAACCAAAGTCTCTGCTCTTTCCTCAAAATCTCTCGACGTGATTTTCTCCACCGACGCCTCGGTTTACGATGGTCGCTGGATCGACAACGGCTGGCTCCAAGAAGCACCCGATCCGATTTCCAAGCTCACGTGGGACAACGCGGTTCTCATCGCTCCGAAAACGGCGAAAGAACTCGGTATCTACGATCAGATCGTCGCGCTCGAGCCAACCAGTTCAATGATTGGTATTGATGGCGTGGCCATGAATAAATACGCCAAAGTAGGCCCTGATGGTGAAGGTCAAAACCGCAAGTCGCCGTTGATCAAAGTCACGGTAAACGGCAAGTCACTCACGCTTCCAGTTCTCGTTTCCTTCGGCCAAGCCGAAAACACCCTCATCATCCCGCTCGGTTACGGTCAAGGTTTCAACGATGAAGATGAACTGGGTCGCGGTTCGAAAGGTAGCAAATTTATCGGCCTCGTCGGTGTGAACCGCGGCTTCGATGCTTATCCGCTCCGCACTTCAGAGACTTCCTATTTTGCCACCGGCGCAACGATCACGAAAACAGAAGATCGTTATTCCGTTGCTCTTACCCAAGAGCACAACGCGATGTATGGTCGTGCCTTAGCTCGTGAGATCTCGACCCAACCCGTCGATCACAAAGGCGATTTCAGTGAACAACTTGCAGGAGTCAAAAAACAAGGCAACGACTCCCACGCACCGGAAAACATTTCGCTCTATAAACAGGAAGACATCCATGGCAATCCGTTGCTCAGCGATAAGCTTCATCAGTGGGGTATGACCATCGACCTTTCTTCCTGTATGGGTTGTAACGCTTGCCTCGTTGCTTGCCAATCGGAAAACAACATCCCCATCGTCGGTAAAGAACAAGTTGCCAAAGGCCGCGAAATGCACTGGATCCGCATGGATCGTTATTTCGCGACTCACAAAGATAACAAGTTCGATCCAGATAACGTTGCCCTCGTTCCACAACCCGTTGGATGTATGCAATGTGAGTCTGCTCCGTGTGAAACGGTTTGCCCGGTCAACGCAACGATCCACACCGAAGACGGCTTGAATGCCATGGCATACAACCGTTGCATCGGCACTCGCTACTGCGCGAACAACTGCCCTTACAAAGCGCGTCGCTTCAACTTCTTCGATTACAATAAACGTAATCCCCTCATCAAAAATAACCTCAACCATGGTCCTTTGGGTGAGCGTCATGACAAAGAGCCAAATCATCTTCAGAAAAATCCGAACGTCACCGTGCGTATGCGCGGCGTGATGGAGAAATGTACCTACTGCGTGCAGCGCATCAAAGGCGCGATCATTCGTCAGAAGCGTGGTCAGAAACAAGAAGTCCTCGAGTCCGGAAAACTCTCCACAGAACATCAAGTTTCCACCGAAACACTCCGTATCCCAGTCGATTCTGTCAAAACCGCTTGCCAAGACGCCTGCCCGGCGGAAGCGATCAGCTTCGGAAACCTTCTTGATGGTAAGGCCTCAGCGATGGTCCGTGCCAAGGGCAACGACTCCGAATCGATCAGAGCGAACATCGGGGATGTGGAATTCGAAAAGATCAAAGTTAAAGGACTCGATCGCAACTACGACCTATTGAACTACATCGGCACCCGACCACGCACCAGTTACTTGGCGCGCGTGAAAAATCCAAATCCGGACATGCCTGATGCTCCATACATCGGTCAATCCACCATCCACATGGTCTGATTTTTATAACTTTCTTATTTCCTAACACATGGCCTCCACTTCAGAAACCGCCCCGCATCAAGATTCAGGAATCAAGCTTCCTGTTCTCAAGCGTGAAAAGTTGATTCTCAATGAGCGATCCTATCATTGGATCACCGACCGGATTTGCGGGATCATTGAAAATCGCCAGCCATTCATTTGGTGGCTGCTCTTTATCCCATCTTCTTTGATCGCATTGATCGGTGTTGGCGGGGGATTGACCTACTTGGTTGCAAGCGGTGTCGGTGTATGGGGTATGTCCAACCGCGTGTTCTGGGGATGGGATATCACCAATTTCGTTTTCTGGATCGGTATCGGACACGCAGGAACTCTGATCTCTGCTGTGCTTTTCCTCACTCGCCAAAACTGGCGAACCTCCATCAACCGAGCGGCGGAAGCGATGACGATTTTCGCGGTGATTTGCGCCGGTATTTTTCCGGCTTTCCACGTGGGTCGGGTTTGGTTCGCATGGTTCCTCGCACCCATCCCTAACGCCAATGCGATCTGGCAAAACTTCAAATCGCCTCTGCTCTGGGACGTGTTCGCGGTTTCGACTTATTTCACGATCTCTCTGATCTTCTGGTATCTCGGTATGGTGCCTGACCTCGCGACGATCCGTGATCGTTGCAAACCCGGCATTCGCAAAATTCTTTACGGAATTTTCGCCCTCGGTTGGAGAGGTGGAAACCGCCAGTGGAGTCATTACGAAATGGCTTACCTCCTGCTCGCCGCACTTTCCACACCACTCGTGCTCTCGGTTCACTCGGTCGTTTCGTTTGACTTCGCGACCTCGGTGGTTCCCGGCTGGCACACCACGATTTTCCCTCCCTACTTCGTCGCTGGTGCCATCTTCGGTGGTTTCGCGATGGTACTTACGATCATGATTCCCGCCCGTTTCATCTACGGCTTGCAGGATATGATCACCATGAAGCACATCGATAACATGGCGAAAATCATCCTGCTCACCGGCACGATTGTGGGTTACGCCTACTTGATGGAGCTCTTTGTCGCATTTTACTCTGGTGCGATCTACGAAATGGATGCATTCAAATTCCGTATCGCCGGACCTTATTGGTGGGCCTACGCAGCGATGATGTCGTGCAACGTGCTCTCCCCACAGATCTTCTGGTTCAAATCGATGCGCGAAAATCTCTGGGTCGTGATGATCGTGGCGATGTGCGTCAACGTCGGCATGTGGTTCGAGCGTTTCGTTATCATCGTCACCACGCTGGCTCGTATGTGGCTGCCGGGTGATTGGAAAACCTACAGCCCCAGCGGCGTGGAGATGATGACCTTCGTCGGCACCATTGGACTTTTCCTAACACTTTTCCTGCTGTTCCTCCGCTTCCTTCCATGCATCAACATCGCCGAGGTCAAATGGGCCAAGCTTGAGAGTGATCCACATTTCGAAGATAACGAATCCCACCCAGATGCCGGCACCATTGAAATTGCGGCCTACCAGCACGAACTTACAGGTAAAAACTGAAATTCTAAAAAGCTGAAACTAATAACTTTTAACCAATAACTTCTAACTCTTCCACGTGAGCACTACCCGAAAACGAGTTTATGGCTACCTCGCCGAGTTCAAAAGCGCCTCGGCGCTCTACAAGGCTGCTGAAAAAGTCCGCGATGCGGGTTTCAGTAAATGGGATTGCTACACCCCGTATCCTGTCCACGGCCTTGACGGCGCGATGGGCTTGAAACGCTCCATCCTTCCATGGTTCGTGTTCTTCGGTGGCATGACCGGAACGGCTACGGCCTTCACTCTCGCTTACTACACACAAGTGGTGCTTTATCCAACGGTCGTTCAAGCGAAGCCAACGAACATTTTCACCATTCCGGCGTTCTTTCCCGTGATGTTCGAGCTCACGATCTTATTCGCAGGTTTCACCGTGCTGTTCGGTTTGCTCGGCTTGATACAGTTGCCGCGCCTCAATCATCCTTTGTTTGCCAGTAAACAATTCCACCGAGCAACCGATGACGGTTTCTTCATCGCCATCGAAGCACGTGACGAAAAATTTAGCCCACAAGGCACCCGCGACCTGCTCGCAGATATCGGTGGCGAGAACATCGAACTCGTCGAAGAAGAACAAGACTAACCTTTTTACCAGCACACTCACTTATCAGCCATGCGCTACTTTTTTATAGCATACGCCATTGTCGCAGTTCTCGTTGTCGGGATGCTGGGCTTCCGTGGTCAGCATTTCTCGAAGCCACCTATCCAGATTTTCAATGACATGGATAATCAGGATAAACTCAAAGCTCAGTCGCCGAGCGGCTTCTTCGCGGATCGCCAAGGCGCGCGGCAGCCAGTTTCCGGCACCCAACCATTGGGTTTCAACGAAACTGGCAGCAAAGAGATCGGCGGCATTCCTGAATACGAATTCGGTGGTCAAACTGGTTACTATTACACAGGTCATGTCGGAGATTACTTCGGAACCGGTATGCCAGATGAGCTTGAACTCGATTCCGAGGAAACCGCCGCTCAACTTATCAAGCGTGGTAAGGAGCGCTTCGCGATCTACTGCTCGGCTTGCCATGGTCAAACTGGCAACGGCCTCGGCATCACTTCCCGTTACGGTGTTCCTGCCATCGCCAACTTCCATACGGAACTTTTTACTCCAGCCGCTTATCCCGATGGCCGTATATTCGAGGTCATCACTCACGGCAAAGGCCTGATGAGTGGCTATGGAGCCAACATTCCTGTCCGCGATCGCTGGGCGATCATTTCCTACGTCCGCACTCTCCAAGCCGCAAAACAAGCAGCAACCGCAGTTAAATAATTTTCCCGATGTCCCACCACGTCACATCCTCAGATATAGCCATCCACGGCGACCACCTCGATAAATCGAAGGTCTCCACGCTCAAAACTATTTTACTCATCGTCGCTGGGATAGGCACGATCGTGAGCTTGCTCGCGCTGTTCGGAGTGTTTGGTCAATTTTTCCAAGGAACGTATGCCTACTCATGGGTGTTCGCTTATTACTTTTTCCTAACACTTTCCATCGGTGGCGTGTTCTGGACGCTTCTCCATAACGTATCTAACTCAGGGTGGGGGACTTCTGTTCGCCGCACGTTTGAAAACCTCGGATCCACTTTCCCATGGATTTTCCTCTTCGGCATTCCGTTGCTTTTCCCACAGGTGAATCAATATCTTTTTGAGTGGATGAATATACATCGCGCCACTCCTGATGGACAGACGGTTAAGGAACACCTCCATCACGCCGATCACCTGCTCTACAATAAGCAGTGGTTCATGAACATCCCGTTTTGGCTTGGACGTTTTGCTTTCTACGGCATCGGCCTTTCATTTGTGATTTGGTTCCTTCGTAAACTTTCCACCGCTCAGGATACCGATCCTAAACCTGGTGTTGAGAGAGTGTTACGTGCCCGTTACCACTCTACGTATGCTCTGATCATTTTTGCCCTCACTATCACTTTTACTGGTTTCGATTTCCTCATGGGTCAGGATTACAAATGGTTTTCAACGATGTGGGGTGTGTATCTCTTCGCAGGCACCGCTCTTAACTCCATGGCTGTGATCGTTCTCATCTGCACATGGCTGATCAGCAAAGGTCACCTCAAACACGTCACCGGACCTGAGCATTTCCACATCATGGGTAAGCTCATGTTCGCTTTCACCACTTTCTGGGCATACATCACGTTCTCGCAGTATTTCCTGATCTGGTATGCCAACATCACCGAGGAAACTTCCTACTTCCTGATCCGTAACACAGGTAACTGGAACATCGGCATGATCTGCCTCGTGGTATTTCATTTCGTTGTTCCCTTCGTAGTGCTACTTCAAGCATGGCTGAAAAAGAATCCGAAATACCTCTCCATCGTTGCTGTCTTCTCGCTCTGCATGCACGCGCTCGATCATTACCTCATCACCATTCCGGAACGCGGTGTGTCTCTCGGAAAAATCAAACCCGAGGTCTTCGGTGATATCACCACTTCCATACCGGGTGCATTCTGGGGCGACATTTTCGCCTTCGTCACCATCGGTGCTGCCTTTCTTTTTGTTCTCCTTCGTGCTCTCGGTCAACATTCGCTCTACCCGAACCGCGACCCACGCATCCTCGAATCCGCCAACCTTTCTAACTGATTTTTTACCTAACCGCATGGACCCCACTCGCGACAACCTCATGATCCGATTCAAAGCCTTTATCGATGGGCTTGGAATTTTTACTCTCTTTGCTGTTTTGCTGCTCGTCATTTTTGGTGTTGCTGCTCTTAGCGGTAAGTTCAAAAAAGGAGAGGAACCTGAAGCAGCGGCTGCTGAAATCCGCTACGCCACCAAAATCGAGATCGCTGCAGAACAAGCGAAGTTTCTCCCACAAGAAGCCATCGATTCAGTGACTCCGAACGTCGCGACATTGCTCGCAAACTCCAACCCGATTGCTGTGGAAGTAAAAGCTCAAGTGGTTCCGGGTTCGGCAACAGAAAAGAAACTTTCTGAAGATGCGCCGATTGATCCTGCGAAGATGGAAATAGGGAAAGCTCAGTATTTAGTTTGTGGCGCGTGCCATGGTCAGAATGGGGAAGGTGGTCCAATAGCTCCGCCACTCGCAGGTTCAGAGTGGGTGACTGGTCCGGTTTCCAATTTGATTTTGATTCAGTTGCGTGGTCTGAAAGGTCCTATCGAAGTCAAGGGGGTCGTCTATGACCAATTTGCAGCAGGCATGAATGCAATGGCTTACCAAACCGATGATCAGATCGCCGGAGTATTGACCTATGTACGTAACAGTTTTGGAAATAAAGCCTCCGCGGTGAAACCTGAAGAAGTAACTGCGCTGCGTGGTGAAGTAGGGAAACCACAAATCACGGTCCAAGATCTCATCAAACCCTAAGCTTTTCGCTAAACGATTTATCCAGTCCAGATGTCCACAGAAACAGTAAACACCAACCTGCAAGATGCCCAGTTGAGAGCCGGAATTGACCGCTCTCTTCGCCATCCTGTGATGTTTTTCCTCGTAAGCGGTGCGGCATGGCTCGTCGTTTCCATTGTCCTCGGAATCATTTCCTCTGCTAAAATGCATGCCCCAGAATTTATGGATGGCTGCTCATGGTTTACCTACGGGCGCACGCAAGCGGCACACCTCAATGCCCTGATCTACGGTTGGGGATTCCAAGCCGCCTTCGGCGTGATTATCTGGATCATGTCCCGTCTTTCCCGCCAAGAGTGTAAAGCTGCAGGAATCATTTTAACAGCCGGTCATGTATGGAACCTCGGCGTGATGGCAGGTGTCATCGGCATTATTGCAGGTTACGGCACCGGTATGCCATGGATGGAGTTTCCTTCCTTCGCTTGGCCTGTGCTGCTTCTCAGTTATTTCGCTATTATCACATGGTCGATGGTGCAGTTCAAAGTCCGCCCGGAAGGTCACGTTTACATCTCACAGTGGTATCTGTTGGCTGCGATGATTTGGTTTCCATGGGTTTTCCTCACCGCCAATCTCTTGCTGCATGTTTTCCCGGGTCATCCTGTCATGGCGAATGGCATCAACGCTTGGTATAAATCCAGCCTGATCTTCCTGTTCTTTACGCCGGTCGCGCTTTCCGCCGCATTCTATCTGACTCCAAAAGTGACGGGTCGCCCGATCTACAGTTATTCGCTTGCGCGTTTGGGTTTCTGGTCGCTCGCCATCATTATGCCATGGGCGGGTATGCAGAAACTCGCTGGTGCGCCTATCCCGTTCTTCATGCCTTACCTCGGTGCCGCAGCCACGATTCTGTTCTTCGTGCCTGCCATAGCCGCTGTATTCAATATTCTCCGCACCGCCTCTGCTGATATGGAGATCGTTAACAACAGTCCGTCGCTGCGTTTCACGATGGCAGGTGTGTTTGGCTTGTTAGTGATGGCTGTTGCTGCCGTTTTCCTCAACCTTCCCGGATCTACTCTTAAACTGACCCAGTTTTCACTCTCGGGTTACGGATTTGAAATTCTCGCGATCTACGCGTTCTTCAGCTTCGTGATGTTCGGTGCAATCTATTTCATCGTGCCACGTGTCACGCGCCGCGAGTGGATTTCACGTCGCCTGATCAAGATGCATTTCTTCTTCTCCATCTACGGCATCATCACCGTCGCAATCGTTGCTATTTTCGGTGGATGGATGCAGGGAATTGGCCAAGAAAAGTTTTACCAACCATGGGAATCCGCTGCTCTGAGAGCTTATCCCTATGTTTGGGCCATGACGATTACATGGTGCTTCATTTTGTTTTCTAACCTGTTCTTCTTCCTTCACTTGATCTTCATGTGGATGGGACTGGGTCGTCGCAGCATACACCCAACCTTGTTGATTTCCGCTCACGGTCACAGTCCACACGGTGAAGAAGGTGATATCGATAACGCCGGCACCGTATCCGCCCACTAATTTTCATTCCTCAAATTAATCCTCACATGAGCTTCCGCACTTTCTTCCTCAGCCTCTCCGCCAGTTTCGGAGTTGCATGGTTGGCAATGGTCATCGTTCCTTACTTCAAAATGCGTACTATCGAACCCGTTGCGATGGGTGAGGACGCGACAGGAACCAATGCTGTTTACATCCCAAAACGCGCCGGCAGGATTGCCGACGGCTCGCAAGTGTATGCGGCAAACGGCTGCTACCTCTGTCACACCCAGTTGATCCGTCCTGATTACGCAGGCAATGATGTTTATCGCACAGATTTTGCTGGTTACGTGAACAAAGAAGAAGGCATCGACACCCGCCGCGAGACCAACGCTTTTGATTACCCCTCCGAAAAGTTCGCTCATATCGGCATTAATCGCGTGGGTCCGGATCTTTCCAATCTCGCGGTTCGCATTGAGGCAAACTATGCCAAAGATATTTCGCCTGAGCAATGGCTCTATCGTTATCTTTACAATCCGCGTCACCAGCCTGCTCGCAGCCACTCGAATTGCCCGTCTTTCCGTTTCCTCTTCGATGAGAAAAAAGTCACTGGTAATCCGTCCGATACTGCTCTACCTTTCCACGGCGAAAACGGCGAAGAAATCGTCCCGAATCCAGACGGCCGCGCTTTAGTTTCTTATCTCCTGTCCTTGAAAAAAGATAATCCTGTGCCAGTAGTTTTTGATTTTAAACCAGCCGCCGAACCATCCGCCAAGCCCGCTGCCAAAACTCCGGCTCCATAATGCGTTCGCATCACTTTTGATCCCACAGAACCTTTCCACCATGTCATCGAACAGTCCGCAATCGAATCAGAAACCTGACCTCGACGAAACGATCAACGTCACCCAAGCCCACGGTCGTGTCGCTTCGGAGTCTGCCGCTACCGCACGTGAACATCGGATCGCCGATAACGGTCATGAGCCAATCTCTCTTTGGGTGATTGTTGCTTGCGGCGTAGTCCTGCTTATAGGAGGTGGCGTCCTCGGAAATGTCACTTCCTGGTTTGATTACCAAGCACTTGTGAAACCCAATTATGTCCGTGGTGTACCAGAAGGTGCTGAGAATACTGGTCCTGTAGCCAAAGAAGCTCTCGCCGCTTATTCTACCAAGGGCCAAAAAGTATACACCGCTGTTGGTTGCTCGGGTTGTCACGGTCCGGATGGTCGTGGTGGTGCAGCTGCTCCTTCACTTGCTGGTTCAGCATGGGTCACGGGTAATACACAGAAATTATCCATGATCATTCTCAATGGTCTGAAAGGGCCGACCAGCACTGGCAAAGATTACGGCGTGATGGGTGCCATTGGTGCGAATTTGAAACCCGATGAACTCGCCGCGGTGATGACCTACGTGCGCAACGGTTTTGGCAATTCAACAAGCGATGTTGTCTCGATTGAAATGGCACAAGCCGCCAAAGATGCTTCCGCCAAACGTGATGCTCCTGGTTCATCTCTTACTTCGGATGAACTCATGGCGAAACATAACCAAATGCTTCCCGGTGTGGCTCTTGAGCCTACAACCAAGGTCGATCCTGTTAAACTCACACCTGTTCCATAAATTTTCAAGAGGCTTAAACCGCTTCTTACCTTCTAACATTTACCCACACGCCTAAACTAACTTATGAGCGACCATGCTGCATCTTCTAACAGTCACGATCATTCTCATGATCATGACGACCATCACTATGATCCAGGATTTTGGAGAAAATACTTTTTCTCAACGGATCACAAAACCATTGGCCTTCAGTATGGCATCACTGCCTTGCTGTTCCTTGCGTTCGGATTCTATCTGATGATGGTGATGCGCTGGAGCATCGCTTATCCGCATCAACCGCTTCCGGATTGGATGAGCTGGGTTTTTACTGAAAACTGGAAAGCGCGCTGGCTGACAGATGGCAAAGTCACCGGTGAAACCTACAACATGTTTGGTGCGATGCACGGAACCATCATGGTCTTCCTTGGTATCGTGCCGCTCGGCTTCGGTGCGTTCGGTAACTATGTCACTCCACTTCAAATCGGCGCGGTCGATATGGCGTTCCCAAAACTCAACATGATGAGCTACTGGATCTACCTCGCAGGTGGTTTGATCATGTGCGCCTCTTTCTTCATGGAGTCCGGTGCAGCGAAATCTGGTTGGACCAACTACTCACCGCTCGCCGGTTTTGCCGACGGTCAAATCGTCAACCAATGGCTGGCCGGACAAACCCAATGGCTGATCGGTCTGGTTCTTCTTATCACCTCCTCATTATTAGGAGCGGTCAACTTCATTACCACCATCATCAACTTCCGCGCCCGCGGCATGACATGGATGCGCTTGCCGTTCTTTGTCTGGGCGATGCTGGTTACCGGTTTCCTCCTTCTCCTCGCGTTCCCTCCGCTTGAAGCCGCTGGTATCATGCAGTTGATGGATCGGGTTGCTCATTCTTCCTTCTTCATGCCTACCGGTTTATTTACCAAGAGCGAAGGCCTTGCGGATCTCTCCGGTGGTGGTTCGCCGCTGTTGTTCCAGCACCTTTTCTGGTTCCTTGGTCACCCGGAAGTTTACGTGCTTCTGCTTCCAGCCATAGCTTGCGTGGCGGAAATCATTCCCGTCAACACGCGTAAACCGCTTTGGGGTTACAAGTCCATGGTCTATTCCGTGCTGATCCTCGGTTTCCTCTCATTCATCGTCTGGGCTCACCACATGTATATGACCGGAATGGGTGCTGCGGTTTCCACCTTCTTCCAAACCACCACTGTGCTGATTTCGATTCCGTCCGTGGTCATCATCACGGCAATGTTGATCTCACTTTGGGGTGGTTCCATCCGCTTCACACCGCCCATGCTTTGGGCCTGTGCTTTTATCCCGATGTTCGGTATCGGCGGCCTAACAGGTCTTCCGCTCGCGTTCAACCTGGTGGGACTTCACCTGCATGATACTTATTACGTGATCGGTCACTTCCACTACGTCGTGGCTCCGGGGATTCTCTTCGGCCTGTTTGCCGGTGTGCATCATTGGTATCCAAAAATCACCGGCCGCTACACCAGCCGAACTCTCAATCATCTCCATTTCTGGCCCAGTTTGATCTGCATGAATCTCATATTCTTTCCGATGATGGTGCAGGGGATGGCTGGCTTCCATCGCCGCTGGTATAACGGTGGTGATGCTTACCTGGCGAAAGCCGCAGACAGCACTAACGTTTTCGGAACCATCGTTCGTGAACATATCGATCTCAATATTGTGATGTCCTACGGCGCATGGGCATTGGCGATTGCTCAGATTCCTTTCATCATCAATGTGCTATTCGCATGGAAAACGGGTCGCAAAGTTGAAAATGACAACCCATGGGATGCGACCACGCTTGAGTGGGCGACCCCAACACCTCCGGGACATGGCAACTTCACCTTCGATGTCGCCGTCTATCGCGGACCTTAC